>DASYCE010000017.1 GCA_036500345.1 Gemmatimonadales bacterium
GGGATGTTCGCGTTCACGCTCCTCACGGCGGTGCTGGCGCTGTGGCTCAACGCGAGATTCGGCGTGACCGAAAAGACGATCGGCTTCTTCTTCATGTATTACGGCGGGCTTTCGTTCGTGATGCGGTCGGCCTTCCTCGGCCCGGTGGTCGACCGGATCGGCGAGATCGGCGCGCTCCGCGTCGGGACGATCCTGCTCACCGTGGGAATGCTGCTTTATCCCCTCGTCCCCACCGTATGGTTGATGGCGGTCGTCATTCCATTTGTTCCGATTGGTACCGCGCTGATGTTTCCCTCGGTCACTTCGCTCCTCTCACACGCGGTGAACCAGGCCGAACTCGGGACGATGATGGGGGTGGCGCAGACCTTTGCCGGGTCGGCGCGGGTGCTGGCACCGATTCTCGGCACAATTGCATTCCAGCGCCTGGGCGTGAATTCGCCGTTCGTCCTCGGCGGGTGCATCGTGGCAATGGTCAGTTGGGTGACATTCCGCCATATTCGGGCCCCGTCTCCGGCCGAATCCATCGTCTGAGGCGTTCGGCGTTATCATCAAGGGATGGCCATGATTCCTCTGCCTGAGAGCAGCGCCGGCTTTGCCGACGCTACCTGGGATACGCTTGCGCCTTTTTACCGGGAGCTGGAGCTCGCCCCGGTCGACGCGTCGTCGCTCGAGGAATGGCTGGCGCGGTGGTCACGGCTCGACGAGCTGGTGACCGAGGCGGCGTCGCTCGCGATGATCGCCTACACCTGCGACACCGCCGACGAATCCAAGAAGACAGCCCATCTCCGGTTCACGACGTCAATCCTTCCGCGCCTCGAAGAGGCTGAGGTTCTGCTCGCCAAGCGCTTGATCGCCATCGGGACCGACCGCCCCGATTTTCAGACTGCATTGCGCCGCTTCCGCACCGCGATCGAGATCTTCCGCGAGGCGAACGTCGCGCTGGTCTCGGAGGCCGAAGCGCTGGCGGCGCAGTACCAGCAGACGACCGGCACGATGACCGTCGATTGGGGTGGAGAGCGCGTCCCGCTGCCGCGGCTGGCTCCGTTTCTCAAGAGCCACGATCGGGCGGTGCGCGAATCGGCGTGGCGCGCGTCGAATTCTCCGTACGTGGCTGCACACGACGACCTCGCGGCATTGTTCGATCGGATGGTATCGATCCGGCAACAGATGGCGCACAACGCAGGGTTCCGCGATTTCCGCGACTACTCCTTCACGGCGAAGTGCCGCTTCGACTACACCCCACCCGACTGCGAACGGCTGCACGACGCAATCGAGCGTCACGTTGTCCCGGCGACGTTGCGGACCCTCGAACATCGGCGCGCCAGGCTGGGGCTTCCGGCGCTTCGCCCCTGGGACCTTGCCATCGATCCGTGGCGCGAAACGTCGCCGGTACCCTATCGTGACGTGAAGGAATTGCAGGAGACCGCCGCACGGATCTTTACGTCAGTCGATCCGGCGCTCGGCGATCAGTTCCGCACGATGATGACGGAACATCTGCTCGATCTCGAATCGAGATCCGGCAAGGCGCCGGGCGGGTACTGCGACACGCTGCACGCGCGCGGCCGTCCGTTCGTGTTCATGAACGCCGCGGGTGTGGCCGAAGACGTCACCACACTGCTCCACGAAGCCGGTCACTGTTTCCATGCGTTCGCGTCCCACGCCAAACCGTTCATCTGGCAGCGGCATCCCGGTGCCGAGTCGGCGGAGCTGGCGTCGATGTCGATGGAACTCCTGGCGGCACCGCACCTGGCGCGTCCGGTCGGGTACTACACCGACGCCGACGCGATGTCGACCCGGCTCGAGCATCTCGAGGACGCGCTCCTCTCGCTGGCGCACATCGCCTCGGTCGATGCCTTCCAGTCATGGATCTACACCAGCGCCCAGGGGAACGATGCCGCCGTGCGCGACCGGACGTGGCTGGCGCTGCGCGAACGCTTTGAACCGGGAATCGACTGGAGCGGGTTGACCGACGAACGGGTGGCGCGGTGGTATCGCCAGCTGCACATCTTCCTTTACCCCTTCTACTACATCGAGTACGGGATCGCGCAGATCGGCGCGTTGCAGGTCTGGCGCAACGCGCGGAAGGATCCCGCCGGCGCCGTTGCCGCGTACCGGCGCTTCCTGGCGCTCGGCGCGACGCGCCCTCTCCCGGAGCTCTACCGGGAGGCGGGGGTGCAGCTCTCGTTCGATGCCGGGCTGGTCGGGGAGTTGGTGGCCCTGGTCGAGGAGGAGATGACGCAGTTGCGGGGCGCGCTCCTCAAGGCGGCCTAGAGGCCGGTCGATGGTTGCGCCGCTTCAGGCGCCCCGGCAGATTAGCTTCCCGCCAACCCGCCTCGCCACTTGGGAGGAGGTTCTTCAAACCGGAGATTGGATGGCAAAAGAAGAAGGAATTGAAATGGAGGGCGTTGTCCAGGAAGTCCTCCCGGATCGCAACTACCGCGTTCTACTGGACAACGGACACACCATCCTGGCGTATGCGGCAGGGAAGATGTCGAAGTTCAAGATCCGCGTCCTCGAAGGCGACCGTGTCAGCGTTGTCCTCTCTCCGTACGATCTCACGCGCGGCCGGGTGGTCTACCGCCACAAGTAAGCCGGAATTCGTCCCCGCCGGCTAGGTGCCGAGAATCCTGGCGGCGAGCCGGGCGAGGTCGCTCCCCTTCTTCCGCAGTCCTTTCTGCACGGCGTCGTCAATCGCGGCGAGGAAGTCGCTGGCTGTCGGCCAGCGCGCGTTGACGTCGTTGAGCATCCCGCGCGCGAGGACTGCCGCAAGCGCGTCGCCGACGTCGGGGCGCTCCTCCACGAGATCGGGAACCACGTCGGTCGTCTGCTTGGCGAGAATCTGCTCGACCGTGCCGCCCGCGAACGGCGGCCGGCCCAGGAGCGCGAACGCCGCCACCGCCGCCAGCGAATAGAGATCGGTGCGTTGATCGACCCGTTCGCCGAGGAGCTGCTCCGGTGACGCGAACTGGGGCGTCCCGCTCTGTGAAGTCGCGCCGCCGAACCTTCCGGCGCCTCGAAGCGCCAGCGCCAGCCCGAAATCGGTGATGCGAAGCGACCCGTCTGCTTCCAGGAGCATGTTTTCCGGCTTGATGTCGCGGTGCACCAGCCCGAGGGTGTGGGCGTGCCCCAGCGCCGAAAGCGCCTGGCGCAAAAGGCGAAGGACGCGATCGAGCGGAATCGGTCCTTCGGCGGCCACGAGCTGCCCGAGATTGGGACCGTCGACTATCTCCATCGTATACCAGAGGAGACCCGAGCGGCCCGAGATGTCGTAGATGTTGACGATGTTCGGGTGATTGAGCCGGGCGGCAAGCTGCGCTTCGCGGCGGAATCGTTCGACCGTCGCGGCATCCTGCGTGAGATGCGGATGCAGCACCTTCAGCGCGACCTCCCGCTCCAGATGCAGGTCGCGAACGCGGTAGACCCGACCGAAGCCGCCTTCGCCCAGCGGTGCGAGCAGCTCGTAATCATCGCCCAGCGCCCGGCGCAGGCGCGCTTCCCAGTGCGGTCCCTCCCAGCGCGACGCATCGCCGAGATCCCCGGGAAGTGGCGTGAGGCTCACCACCGGTGTCTCGAACGTTCCCGCCTCGCTGGCGAAATCCTCGAGCATCTCGATGGCGGTGAGGTAGCGGCGTCGCGGCTCGGGGAGGAGCGCCCGCTGGATCACGCGTTCGAGCGCGGCCGGCACGATCGGTCGAATGGTGCGCGGTGGAATCAGGTCGCGTGAATCGACCGGCGGTGTCGTTGCCGTCACCGTGTAATAGAGAATCGCGCCGGCGGTGTAGATGTCGCTGGTCGGGTCGCCGGGGGATCCGCGACGCACTTCCGGTGCGATGAACGGCGTCCCGCTCGGCATCTCGTTCGCGGGAATCTCCGGCAACGTCAGATTGCAGTACCGCAGGTCCGTGACACAACCGCGACCCGACATCGTGAGGAGCAACCCCGCGGGAACGACGCGACGCACCACGACACCGCGCGAATGTGCGTGCTCGAGCGCGCCGAGGAGGTCGCGCGCGAGGACATGCACCGTCGGGATCGGCCGCGGCCCGCGCTGGATCGCCTCGGCGAGGCTCTCACCCTCGATCCAGTTTCCGACGCGGTACGCCACGTCGCCGTTGACCGCCGCTTCGTAGACATGCCGGATGGCAGGATGATCGAGGCGGCCGAGGGCCTCGGCTTCCTTGAGGAACCAGCCGCGCTGCGCCCCGGTGCCGCCCACGGTCACACGGATCGACACGTTCCGGCGGAGCATCGTATCCCAGCCGAGAAAGAGAAAACGGTCGGACGACGCGGCCACCGCCTGGTCGAGACGGAAGCGGGGGGAGAGCGTCGATTCGATGTGGTGGAGCGTCGTCTCGGGGACAGTCACGGCCATCCCCAAAGATAGTTATTCGTCGGACTGGAGCGCGGACCAGAGCCGCAGCTTGAGCGCATGGAGTTCGCTCTTCATTCCCCGCGCATGCCAGTCGCTGCGGCGGTCGAACGCTTCGAGGATGTCGTCGTAGCAGCAGAGTTCGTTCAGCGTCGACGGCAGGCCGCTTGGCGCGAGATACTCCGGTCCGAGACGTTCGGCGATTGCCAGCGCCGTGCCGCACTGATGGATCTCGTCGCCGCAGCAGATGTCGAGCGCCCGGCTCGAGACGCCGAGGAGATGATTGATCAACGCGTGCTTGCGCTGCAGCCACGACACGCGCGTTCCGCGATCATCCTCCGACACCTCGACCGCTTCGCGCGCCAGGTTGAGCACCGCCACGCCGAATTTGTCCTCGATCTTGACGAAGACCTCCTGGTGCAGCCGCGGCGGAGTCACTTCGATCACATTGTGCAGGATCGCGGCGACGAGGGTGACTTCGTCAGCACCGTGGCGCGCGAGGATCACGGCGACATTCGCGGGATGCGCGAAATACGTCATCGCCCCATCCACCGGGGCGTACGGCGCCCGGTACTTCGCCGCAAAGGCGAACGCGTGGTTGATGTCGTCGCTATATCCGTTCATGGCAGCCCGAGGAACTTATGCGTCTGGAGCGAGAGCGCCCAGCGCGGGTGGGCCAGACAGTATGCGGTGGCGGCTCGGGTATTGGCGTCGCGGTCGGGCCCGTCCATCGGCTGCAGCAGGAAATGGCGGAAATCCAGCTCCTCGAACGCCTCCGGACGGGCGGCGTCCTGCGGAAAGACCAGCTTGAGCTCATCGCCGGTCGTCTGGGCGAGGGTCGTCCCGGCCTTGGGCGAGATGCAGATCCAGTCGATCCCGGCGAGGACCGGCAGGGTGCCGTTCGACTCGATGGCGATCTCGAACTGTCGGGCGTGGAGTGCATCCACCAATGCGTCGTCGAGCTGGAGCGTCGGTTCGCCGCCGGTGCAAACGACGTAGCGACCTGCCGCGCGGTCGTCACTCGGCCAGGTTGCGGCGATGGCGTCGGCGAGCGCGGCAGCCGTGGCGAACTTGCCGCCGCCGGGTCCATCGGTCCCCACAAAGTCGGTGTCGCAGAACTGGCAGACTGCGGCGCGACGATCGCTCTCGCGTCCGCTCCAGAGATTGCAGCCGGCGAACCGGCAGAAGACGGCGGCGCGCCCCGCCTGGCGACCCTCACCCTGCAGCGTGTAGTAAATCTCCTTCACGGCGTATGCCATTCAGCGCCCCATGCCCTGATACGGAGCCGGGTCGGCGAGGCCCAGGCGCGCAAAGGCGTCGAGCCGAAGGATGCAGGCGTCGCAGTGACCGCACGCGTGCCCCGACGGATCGGGATCGTAGCAACTGCGGGTCATCCCGAAATCGACGCCGAGTTTGCGGCCGAGTTCGACGATCTCCGGTTTGGTGAGACGGAGCAGCGGCGCGCGAATCGTCATGTCGGTGAGGCGCGATCCGAGCCGGGCCGTGGCCTGGAACGCGGCGATGAACGGCGGGCGGCAATCGGGATACCCGGAGTAGTCGAGTGCATTGACCCCGATGTAGATGTCGTGAGCCCCGATCACTTCCGCGTGCGCCAGTGCGAATGAGAGAAAGATGGTATTCCGCGCCGGGACGTAGGTGATCGGCACTCCCATCCCGATCTCATCGGACGTGCGGTCCTTCGGGACGTCGAGGTCGGCGGTGAGCGCGGAGCCGCCAAATGCTCGCAGGTCGATATCGACGATGCGGTGCTCGGTGGCGCCCGTCGCGGCGGCAAGTGCCGCGGCGGCGGTGAGCTCCACGGCGTGCCGTTGCCCGTAGCGGAAGGAGAGGGCGTGTATCTCGAAATTCGCGGCGCGCGCGACCGCGAGGCAGGTCGCCGAGTCCATGCCGCCGGAGAGGAGGACGATCGCCTTCGCGCGCTGGCCGGTCATCCGCCAAACTTAGTCCGCCTTGGGCGACGTCAATCCGGCTCGGGCGAGATGGCGTGCCTCCTTGGCACCGGCGATCCGGAGGACCCGGAAGGTTCGGCCGAGGATCCGGTTGTAGTCCTCGAAGAACCGCCCGATATCCTCGATCTGCTCCCGGCCGAGGTCGGTGATCGTCTCGACTTCGCAGAACCGCCGCGACTGTGCTGCGACGGCAATCAGCCGGTCATTGCGCTCGTGCTTGCCGCGCTCCTTCTGCTTCCCTTCGACCACGCCCGCCAACCGCGACCAGACCGCACACCCCGGAAAGGGTGGCGAGTCGGCGAGGAGCATCACGTCGAGCGGGTCGCCATCCTCGCCCCGGGTCGACGGGATGAATCCGAACGAGTAAGGGAAGGCGAATCCCTCGGGAAGGAAGTGGGCAACCTCGAAGGTGCCGATCTCAGGTTCATATCGATACTTGGCGAACGACCCGGCCGGCGTCTCGATGATCACCCGCCAGAGCTTTTTCTTGCGATCGTATCCCGGCAGGCGCTCGGGGTTCATGGCGCAGCTCATTGATGAGGAGATCCCGCGCGGCCGGCATCATCACCGTGACCCGGCCCCACTGAATTGTGACGCGGGATTTGTCGTTGCTGGCACGCCTCCGACTGACCGACCCCGTCGCACCGAGCGGCGAACGGCATGCAGCACTGATCGTCTCAGATTTCCGCGAACGCCTGCGGCAGCGAGCGAACACGGTACGGATAGTCGTGCGCCTGGAGCACCGCTGGGCTGGCGCGCTGGCTGGCAAGGAGCGCGGCATCGGCGACTTCGCCGAGGACGAGTCGCAGCGCGAACGCGGGCGCCGGGACGATCGCCGGCCGGTGCACTGCGGCGCCGAGCGCGTGTGCGAAGGTCGCGTTGCGAACTGGTTCGGGCGACACGACGTTCACGGCGCCGGCGATAGCTGTGTACTGCATGATGAACGCAACGGCGTGAACGACGTCTTCGAGGGCAATCCACGACATCCATTGGCGCCCCGATCCGAGCCGGCCACCAATCCCAAGGCGAAAGACGGGGAGCATTTTCGCGAGCGCACCGCCGCGCGAATCGAGAATGATCCCGAACCGGGTGTGCACCACACGAATCCCGGCGGCACGCGCCGGATCGGCCGCACCTTCCCAGTCCGCGGCGAGATGCGCCAGGAAGTCGTCTCCGGGCGGGGACGATTCGTCGAGCAAGTCGTCGCCGCGGTCGCCGTAAATCCCGACTGCAGACGCGGTGATCAACAGCTGCGGCGGTTGGGCAAGCTGCGCCAGCACGCTGCTGAGCCACGCCGTGACCGGGACACGTGATGCACGGAGTGCCGCCTTGCGGCGCGTCGTCCAGCGGCCGCTCGCGAGGTTTTCTCCCGCGAGATGGATCACCGCATCACACCGCTCCAGCGGTGCCGTGTCGATTGTCTGGCGGTCCGGATCCCAGACGATGGTGCCCGGGCCGGGTCG
The DNA here is from genome assembly GCA_036500345.1 of Gemmatimonadales bacterium. Taxonomy (NCBI): domain Bacteria; kingdom Pseudomonadati; phylum Gemmatimonadota; class Gemmatimonadia; order Gemmatimonadales; species Gemmatimonadales bacterium. Next base: position 7,803 of record DASYCE010000017.1, read on the forward strand.
GCGAGAAATCCTGATCACATCGTGGCCAGCCACTGCCAGGTGACCAGTCAGCGCTGTCCCGAGAAATCCGGTGGCCCCGGTGATTGCGACCCGCATCAGGGGGCCGGCAGGACGGCGGCGCGTTGGGCCATGCGCAGCTCCGCTTCCGCCGCGGTAAAGACGAAGACGCCGACCAGCAGCAGGATCACGTTGCCACGCACGCCGAGGAAGACGAAGACCAGAGCGAGACATTGTCCGACGCGAGCCGCGATGCGCGTGGCACGGAGCGCGCCGAGCCTCGTGGCGACCAGCGCCCGAAGGACGCGGCCACCATCCATCGGGAAGGCGGGAAGGAGATTGAAGACCAGCAATGCAGCGTTGGTCGCGATGACGGTGGGCCAGAGCGCGCCGTGCGCCAGGTCGAGGAAGAAGATCCCTCCGTTTCCGGTCGCCCAGAACGCGACGACGCCGACCACGACGATGGCGAGCGTCACCGCCGGCCCCGCCAGCGCCACCACCAGTTCCTGCAGTGGCTTGCTCGGGAGTGCCTCCAGCCGCGCGATCCCGCCGATCGGTGAGAGGAGGATCTCGGGAGTGTGGATGCCGTAGCGGCGTGCCGCCACGATGTGCCCGAACTCGTGGAGCAGCACCGAGAGGAAAAGCAGCAGGATGAACGCCGTCTCCTGCACGGCGCCGGACGGCCCGTCACTCCGCCATCCGGTCCAGGCGTACCACGCCACCAGCAGCACGAAGGTGAAGTGGATCAGCACCCAGGTTTCGCCGACCCGAAAGATCCTGAATGACCAGCGCATTGCGGCTCCTCTGACCAGCCCCGGTCGGCGGGGGGCATCCGTCGGACGCAGTAATCTGCCACCGCCGGCGATCGGCCGCGCTGCAGGCTCGACGGGCCGTGGCCGCAATATCGGCAACGCGCCGCCGCGATTACTCTTACTGGCACTTACGCCGGAGAGGTCGATGGCAGCAACGGCAGCACCCGTTACACACTCAGCTTCGTCCCAGAACTCGCCGTCATCAGCCGCCCCGGCCGCCGGGGAGGCGCCCCGCTGGACCACTCGTGACGCCGAGAAGCTCTACAACATGAAGGGGTGGGGCCTTGGCTACTTCCGGATCAACGACGAGGGGCACGTCACGGTGCATCCCGATGGGTCGTCGAACCGGGAGATCGATCTCTACCACATCGCCATGGACCTCAACGCGCAGGGCGTCGGGCTGCCGCTCCTGCTGCGCTTCTCCGACATTCTGAAGTCACGGATTTCCGAACTCGCCACACGCTTCCGCACTGCGATCGAGGAGTTCGGATACGAGGGGACCTACACGACGGTGTATCCGGTGAAGGTCAACCAGCAACGCCACGTGGTGCAGGAGATCGTCGAGTTTGGTGCCGCGCACAACGTCGGACTGGAATGCGGCTCCAAGCCGGAGCTCATGGCGGTCCTCGGCCTCAAGGAGAGCACCGAGTCGCTGATCGTCTGCAACGGCTACAAGGACGAGGAGTTCATGCGCCTCGCCCTGATCGGCCAGCAGCTCGGTCACACCGTGATGATCGTGCTGGAGCAGCTCAGCGAGCTCGAGGTCCTCCTCAAGGTCGCCGCCGAGATGAATGTCGAGCCGACCGTCGGCGTGCGAATCAAGCTCGCCACCGAGGGGTCGGGGCGCTGGGCGAAGAGCGGCGGTGAAAAATCGAAGTTCGGATTGTCGGCGGTCGAACTCGTGCGGTTGCTCGACACCCTCCAACGAAGCGGCAAGCAGCACCTCCTCAAGCTGGTGCACTTCCATCTCGGCAGTCAGGTCACCGACATCCGGTACGTGAAGGCGGGACTGGAGGAAGTCGGCCGGTACTATGTCGAACTGCGCAAGATGGGATTCGACATCACATATGTCGACGTCGGCGGCGGTCTTGGCGTCGACTACGACGGTTCGCGGACGACGCGTCCCGCGTCGATGAACTACACGATGCGCGAGTACGCCAACGACGTGGTGTACACCATCGGTGGAATCTGCCGGAACGAAGAAGTGCCGATGCCGGCGCTGATCTCGGAGTCGGGCCGCGCGGTCACTGCACACCATTCGCTGCTGCTGATCAACGTGATCGACTGTGAGTCGCAGTTCGAGCCGCAGCCGGTGGCGCTCGGTGACGATGCGCAGCCGCTGCTGGTCGAGATGAAGGAGAATCTCGATACGCTCACCGTGGATCGCATCGACGAGGCGTTCCACGACGCCGTCTTCGCCAAGGGACGCGCCCAGGAGTATTTCGCGAGCGGCGTCTACTCCCTTCGCGATCGCGCCAATGCCGAGCAGCTGTACCTCACCACGCTCAACGCGCTTGCCGCGGTGATCGGCGACGATCGTGCGCTCTATCCCGAGATCGTGAACCATCTCGATACCGCGCTGGTCGACCGGTACTTCTGCAATTTCTCGCTCTTCCAGTCATTGCCCGACAACTGGGCGATCGATCAGCTCTTCCCGATCATGCCGATCCATCGTCTCATGGAGGCACCGACGCGCCGCGGGACGATCCAGGACGTCACCTGCGATTCGGACGGGGTGATCGATCGCTTTGCCGGCGGGCGCAAGGGGAAGCCGTCGCTCGAACTCCATCCGTGGCGCGAGAACGAGCCATACATCCTCGGCATCTTCCTCACCGGCGCGTACCAGGAGATTCTCGGCGACCTGCACAACCTCTTCGGCGACACCAACGCCGTGCACGTGCGCCTCAAGGATGGCGGCTACGAGATCACCGACCTGGTCCACGGCGACACGGTGACCGAAGTGTTGACGTACGTGCAGTTCCACGGGTCGGACCTGTTGGCGACGTTCCGCCGCAAGGTGGGGCGCGCGGCGGGGCTGTCACGTCACGATGCGAATGCGTTCATCGCGGACTACGTCGCGGGCCTCGAGGGGTACACGTATCTCGAAGGGGATCTGCCGGAGTAACTATTCCGCCCTGAGCGCCCGCATCGGATCGACGCGCGCCGCCCGGCGCGCCGGAATGAAGCTCGCCAGCGCCGCCACGACGAGGAGCACCGCCGCGACGACGCCGAAGATCACCGGATCGTGGGACGATTCCTGGAAGAGGAGCGGCTCGATCCAGTGACTCCCGCCAAGGGAGACTGCGACACCAAGAATGACACCGGCCGCCGCGAGCTTGAGCCCACCGGTCACCACGTGTCCCACGATATCGCGTCTCCCCGCTCCCAGCGCCACGCGAACGCCGATCTCATGCATTCGCTGGCCCACGTTGAACGCGATCACGCTGTAGAGTCCGATCGCAGCGAGCAGCAGCGCCAGGGCGCCGAAGATGACGAACATCGAGGCACCGAGTTCCCACGCCTGTGTCTGGTCTCCGATGATGTCGCGGATTGGCGTCACGGTGACGTACGACGCCCCCGGCATCACCGCCTGGAGCGCCTTGCGAACCGGCTCCAGCATCGCATCGGGGTCGCCCTGCACCCGGACGAAGAGTCCTCCGTGATCAGGCTGGACCTGCTCCGCAGGCCGGAGGATGTAGTACCCGGCGTGGTCGCTGAGCGAGTTGTCCTTGATGTCCTCGGAGACGCCGACCACCGTCGTGCACACCGGCGGGTTGCCGCCGCCCAGAACGCACTGGCCGATCGCGGAGGCGTGCGGCCAGAGCGCCTTGGCCATCGACTCGTTCACCACCATCACCGGCGGTGCGCCGGCAGCGTCCTGGATGCCGATGCCGCGACCGGCGATGATGCGTGTCCCCATCGTGGCGAAATAGTCGGGCGACACGGCATTCATGTCGAAACTTCCCGGCACCGAATCGATCCCGTCGACCCCGCGCACGCGAATTCCGGTCGCAGTGCTGGTATTCCAGAAGGGCATCGTGAGCTGCCGCGACACGTGCTCCACGCCGGGAATCGTCCCCGCCTTCGCATCGAGCGAACGGATCAGTGCGACACTGCTGGCACTGTCGAGGGCAACGCCGCGCATGTTGCGCTCGACGAGGAGGACATGCTCCGGCTGGTACCCTAGCGGGACGGCACGCACATGGCGCAGCGAACGGACGAAGAGCCCGGCGCCCACCAGCAGCACCACCGACAGCATCCCTTGCACGACCAGCAGGGCGGAGCGCAGCCCGGAGCGTTGGTAGGTCCCTTCGCGCGCCCCTTCCTTGAGGTCGCGATTGAGATTCATGCGGCGCGTCTGGGCGAGCGGCGCGAGGCCGGTGAGGAGGCCCGCCAGCAATGCGGCGGCGCCCGCGAAGATCAGCGCCCGCGGATCATTGACAACGCTCGCGGTCGACGTCTTCGACAGGAACTCCGTGCGCAGGACTGCGCCGCCCCATTGTGCGAGCAGCACGCCGCTCACCCCGCCGAGGACCGCCAGGATGAGGCTTTCGGTGAGGAGCTGGCCGGCGAGGCGCCCGCGGGTCACACCGAGCGCCAGGCGAACGGCGATCTCGCGGCGGCGCTGCAGTGCGCGCGCCAGCAGCAGGTTGGCGACGTTGGCGCAGGCGATCAGCCAGACGATCAGCGCCACGCCGCCGATCCAGGTCGCGACCTTGGCGAGCGAGGATTCAGTCGGCCCGCGTTCGCTCAGGATCGACGCGGCAATGGCGTGCGGCTTCGCTATATCGACCGGCGGCTGTCTTGGCCTCGCGGCGAGGTCGATGCGGTAACTCTGCACGAACGCCTGGGTGAGGTCGGCGCTTGCCTGGGCAACGGTCACGCCCGGCTTTCGTTCAACGATCATGTCAGCCCAGTACAGCGCATACGTCTTCGACCAGTCGCCGTGCTGTCCCAGTCCCGCCCACTGTTCGGCGGCAAAGACACTCGCCGGGACGAACGCCGCCGGCGGTGTCTCGGGCCAGAGGCCGGCGAAGTGCTTCGGCGCGACGCCGATGATGGTGTACAGCGTTGAGCCGATCTGCACCTGCTGTCCCACCACGTCGCGGCGCCCGCCATACTGTGTCTGCCACATCCCGTAGCTCAACACCGCAACCGGGCTCCCTCGTGGCGGGGCGTCCTCGGCGGCGGTGAAATACCGTCCCAGCACCGGCGTCGCGTCGAAGAATCCGAAGAACCCCGACGTGACGACTCCCACCTGCATCTCGCGCGCATCGGCTCCCACGCCGACGGCCAGCGAGTTCTCCACGAAGAGCGCAGTCCGTTCGAACGAATGGGTGTTTTGCGTCAGGTCGACGAACCGGGCATACGGCGCGGAGGTGCCCTGGTTGATTCGGCCACGGAAGGTGCTCGTCAGCACCACTCGATGCGATCGCGACGCGTCGTGCATGAACGGGGGCGCGCGGAAGAGCAGTCGGTCAACGATCGAGAACATCGCGGCATTGGCGCCGATGCCGAGCGCGAGTGTCACGATGACCCCGATGGCAAAGCCGGGGCGATTGCGCAGGCCTCGGACGGCGTAGCGGATATCCTGGCCACGCTGTTCGATCCAGCGAACGCCGCGTGCGTCGCGATGTTCTTCGCGGTAGCGCTCGACGCCGCCGAATGACGCCAGTGCGCGGCGCCGTGCCTCGTCGGGCGGCAGGCCTTCGGTGCGGACCAGCTCGTCGGCCTCGAGATCAACGTGCAGCCTGATCTCATCGTTCAACTCGTGATCGACGGCCTCGGCGCGAAAGAGCGCTCGCAGGCGCCGGGCGATCCGGGCGCGGAAGTTCGGCATGGTCGCTTCCTCAGCTGGCGTGGAGGACCTGATCGACCGCGGCGGAGAAGAGGCGCCACGCCGATCGCTCGGCGGTGAGCCGTTTCTTCCCCAGCGCGGTGATGGTGTAGATCTTCGCCCGGCGTCCTTCCGCGCTGATCCCCCACTCGGCGCTGATCCACCCCTCGTCTTCAAGGCGGTAGAGGGCGGGGTAGAGGCTCCCCTGGCCGACGTTGAGGACGTCGCTGGAGAGGGCACGGAGGCGCTTGGAGATCGCCCACCCATGGAGCGGTCCGAGGAGGAGGGCCTTGAGCACCAGCAGATCGAGGGTGCCCTGGAGGAGGTCGGCGCGATTCGGCATATGATGGTCCCTGATATTATGACACTCGACAACAAAGAATCGTTGCGTGTTGTCGGATGTCAAGGTATCGACGTTCCATCGCTGCGCCGTTCCGGCCTTGGAACCAGCGCGGCGGCGAGCGTAGCTTCCGCCGGCGGGCAGAACCCTGGCGGAGAGGAGCGGCGATGACGCGTCCAGGCGGTTTCCTCACCAGCTCCGTCGCCGCGCTCGTAAGCATCGGCTGTGCCCGATCGGCCGCGCGCAGCGCCACCTACACGGTGGACACGACGGCTGACACCGTGCACGTGGTGAACACGGCCCCCTCGACGTGGACCGGCACCACGGGGTGGCACCTCGTGCTCGAACGGACGATCCATCCCGGCGCCGGCGCTCCCGAAGAACTGATTCATCCGACCGCGCTCGTTGCATCGAGTACCGGCGAGCTCTTCATCCTCGATCGCCAGCCGGCGGTGATCAAGCGCTTCTCCGCCGATGGACACTTTCTCGGCACGATCGGCCGTCAAGGAAGCGGCCCCGGAGAATTCGGTGAATACGGCGTGCTCTACATCGTGCACGACACGCTGCTCGTGCAGGACGCCAGCCAGACACGCGCGACGGTCTTCGCGCCCGACGGTCATTTCGTGAGCAGCTGGTTGAGCGTCCCGATCGCCGCAACCGAGATGGTGGCAGACGATTCAGGGAGGGTCCCGATGGAGGCGCCGACCGGGACGCATGCGATCAACAGCGGACACCTTGTCGTGCGATACCACGCCGACGGCCGGATCGCTGACTCCGTCTGGTATCCCGCCGCGCCCGAACCCGCGGTCTGGCACCTCAAGACGGCGCACGCCGACATGGGGATGGTCGTGCCATTCACGCCTGACCATGTCGATGCATTCGATCGGGCCGGGCGATTGATCAGTGGCGAGCAGAACCGCTATCGTCTGACCTATTCGTCCGGCGGACACCATGTCGACCGCCTTGTCGACGCCCCCGCGGCTCCGGTGCGAATTCCCGATTCATTGCGAACAGCCGAGTTCACCGCCGCGACGACGCGAAGCGCGTGGCTCGCCGGCGTGGCGCATCTGGACGACATTCCGCGCGACTATCCGGTCTGGACCGCGATCGTCGCGGATGGGGCGAACAATCTCTGGGTCCTTCGGCCCGGGCCGGCCGGCGATGGCGATCACTGGGATGTCTTCGGCGCTGATGGTCATCTCCTGGGCGCGGCGGAAGCACCGTTCCATCACGCCGATCACACCTTCTGGACGCGCGACCACGTCTATGTCCTGCAGGACGCCGACGATGGGACGCCGGCGGTGATGGTCTACCGAATCGATCGAGGTGGCGCATGAGGAGCAAATCGCTGCTGGCCGTGCTCGTCGGTACAACGGCCGTCACGCGGGTCAGCGCGCAGGCGCACCTCGCCAGGCCGGTCATCGACACCCTCGACCATCACATCGTGCGCGTGATGAACAGCGGTCCCACGGCGTGGACCGACACCAACGGCTGGAAGCTCGTGTACGAACGGACCGTGCAGCCGGCGGACGGCGCTCCGGGAGAGCTTGGCAAGATCAGCGGCATCGCACTCCAGTCGAACGGGCGGCTTGTTGAAGCCGAGACCGAGCATCCCGCAGTGCAACTCTTCGGCGCAGACGGCCGCTTCGTTCGCGCCATTGGGCGTGAAGGCGCAGGCCCCGGCGAGTACCGCAATCCGTATGTGATGCTCTATCACGACTCGATCGTGGTGCAGGATCAGCAACTGCATCGCGCGACCGTGTACGATCCCGACGGCAAGCTGGTCCGGAGCTTTTCGTCGGCGTGCTGCGCCTTCGGCGTGAACCACTGGGTTGATGACCATGGTCACCTCATCGCCAACGGGCTGCGCGGCTGGGAAATCTTCGACCTAACCGGGAAGCGGCTCGATTCACTGGTCCCGCCCGAAGCCGAGACGTTCCGTCGCTGGGTGGTGCGCAATGCCTCGGGCCAGACCGCGATGAGCAGCACCGTCCCATTCAGCGGGCGGAACGAGGCGATGCCGCTCCACAACGGAAGTGTCGTGTACGGTGCCACCGATCGCTATCTGCTGCTGATCACCACCACCGGTCGCGACACGGTGCGGATCTTCGGACGGAGCGGTCTCCAGCCGGAACGCGTCAGTACCGCGAAGCGCGATTCCGTGTACGGTGAAATGATCAAACGGGTCCCCGCAATGGCCGGCGTTGCAAAGGAGTCCGACATTCCGAGCACCGGACCGCTCTGGGACGATCTGGTGCAGGACGACGCCGGCAACATCTGGGTGACGCGCGCTGTGGGCGCGAAGCGGCTGATCGAGGCCGACGTCTTCACCGTAGATGGCAGATACCTCGGTGCGGTGGCGACGCCGTTTCCGGTGCATGTCGGCATCGGTGCCTGGTCGCGGGATCATCTCGCGGTGTTCGACGCCGACGAGAACGACCTGCCACGGGTGCGGATCTACCGGATCGACCGGCGGGTGCGGGGCGGAGGGCATTGATCCCCAGTTCGCGCAAATCTGACACGCCTTGCGCCAATTGGTAGTAATCGCGGATCTGGATACTTTCCATTGTTGACGGTTCCGCAATCGGAGCGTCAATGCCGGTGACCGCGAAGCTGTCCAGACTCTTCTATGAGCGTTTCGGTGATGAGATTGTCGCCGAGATGGTCGACTGGTTCAACCAGGTGGACGCAACCTACCGTAGCGATCTGCGGGAGCTCAATGAGCTGAACTTCGCGCGTTTCGACGCGAAGCTCGAGCAACGCTTCGCGCAATCGGACGCAGAAGTTGAGCGTCGCTTCGCTCAGTTCGAGATGAGACTCGAGCAACGGTTTGCACAGTCCGAGGTGAAGCTCGAACAGCGCTTCGCGCAGTCCGACGTGAAGCTCGAGCAGCGGTTCGCGCAGTCCGAGGTGAAGATTGAGCAGCGATTCGCGCAATCCGACGCCAAGGCAGAGCGGCGGCTGGCGGAGATCCAGGTCGGCCTGATCCGGCGCATCGCCGAGCTCGACGCAAAGATCGAGCAACGCCTCGGCGAGCAATCACGGGGGCTCCTGGCAATCCTCCTGACGATGGTCGCGACGGCGATCGCCTTCTGGTTCAAGCGTTGAGTCGCCCTCACTCCTATTGACATTCTATAGGACCATCGGCACACTTCCTATCGACGTTCGATAGGGAGCACCTCGTGGCCGGCCCGTCCAGCACTCCCCTCCTGCAGGGGACCCTCGACCTCCTCATCCTCAAGGCGCTATTGCTGCAGCCGCTTCACGGCCTCGGCGTCTCGCGCCGGATCGAGCAGCTCACCCGGGAGGAGTTCCAGGTCAAGCCGGGATCGCTCTTTCCGGCACTCCACCGGCTGGAGCAGGCGGGGTGGATCGAAGGCTCGTGGGGCGAATCGGAGAACAATCGCCGGGCGCGATTCTACCGACTCACTCGCACCGGGCGCCGGCAACTGGAACGTGAGACCGCCGAATGGCATCGCGTCGCCGCCGCGATGGCCGCGGCACTGCAGGCGGGGTAGCGCGATGCAGATCGGATCGCGCTGGCGCAGGTGGTTTCGTCGCCGAGAGGCGGACGAGGCGCTGGCGCAGGAGCTCGATGGATACGTCGACCTCCTCACGGCCGAGACGATTGCGGCAGGCGTCCCCGCCGACGAGGCGCGACGTCTCGCGCGGGCGGCGACCAGCATCGCGAGCACCACGGAAGCGGTGCGCGACGTGCGCCGCGGCGCTCGCGTCGACGCACTGATCCGCGAGATCTCGCAAGCGATCCGCACTCTGCGTCGCACCCCGCGCTTCACCGTCGCCGCCGTGCTGACCCTCGGCATCGGCCTCGGTGCCTCGACCGCGATCTTCAACCTTGTCAATGCGGCACTGCTGCACCCGCTGCCGTTCCCCCGCGCCGACCGGCTCGCGATCCTTACCGAATCGCACCCTGGGAAGGCGGAGAAGACCGGCGCGCCGTATCCTGACTTCCTGGAATGGAAGGCGCAGAGTACCTCCTTCCACCGGATGGAGGCATACTGGAACCTTCGCGTCGACGGCGTTGTCTTCGGCGCCGGCGGCCCTCCGGAGCGCCTGCGCTACGCCATCGTGACAGACGGATTCTTCTCCCTCCTCGGGATCACGCCGGCGATCGGCCGGAGTTTTACGGCGACCGACAATCGTGCCGGGAGCGGAAAGAGCTTCATTGTCAGTGATGCGGTGTGGCGCCGAGATCTTGGCGCGCGCAAGGATGCGATCGGCAAGTCATACGTGGTCGATGGTTCTCCGTACGTCCTCGTCGGCGTGCTGCCGCCGCGGACGCAGTTTCCCGATGACTGCGACATCTGGTTTCCAATGAGTGTGCTCAATGGATTCCCGACCGACCGGATCTCGCACCAGTTCTGGGTCGTCGGCGAGCTGAACGGCGGCGCGTCGCTCGAGCGGGCGCAGGCGGAGATGAGCGCCATCGAGCACCGGCTCGCCGTGGCGTATCCGGGAACCGATGACGGCTGGCAGGTGTCGGTCCGGTCGCTGCGAAGCGAATACATCGGCAACCTGCGCACCACGTTACTGGTCCTCTTCGGCGCCACCGGATTCATCTTGCTGATCGCCGGCGCCAGCGTCGCCAATCTTACCCTCGCCCGCGCCCTCGGCCGCGATCGCGAGTTCGCCATCCGCACCGCGCTCGGCGCCAGTCGGGCGCGGCTGATGATGCATTGTCTCGTGGAGAGTGCGATCGTGACGGTCATCGGCCTCGCGCTCGGTCTGGCGATCGCGATGATCACCCGAAGGATCCTCTTCGCCACGACGCCGTTCGGGGCGTCGCGAGCGATCACCAGCAACCTCGACCTGCGTGTCTGGCTCTTCGGCGGCGTGCTCGCTGCGATCGTCGCGACCGTGATTGGCGCGGTTCCAGCCATTCACGCGATCGGTCGCGCTCCGCACGATGCACTCCGCGGCGGAGAACGTGCCGGCACCGGGCGGCGAGGGCGACGGGCCCAGAACGCGCTGGTGATCGTGGAGCTTGCGCTGACCTTGCTCCTCCTTGCGGGCGCGGGCCTCATGGCGCGCACGCTGGTTGCGCTCAACCAGATCGAACCGGGCTTTGCTTCCGACCATCTCCTGACCGCGCAGATCGCGCTCCCCGACGATGCCTACCCGCACGCCGCGCAGCGGATCGCGTTTCATCAGGCGATGCAAGCGCGAGTCGGTGCGCTTCCAGGCGTGCAGTCGGTGACGATCGCAGACGAACTGCCCTTCGCCGGCGGCGCCGGCTTCGCGGAGAGCTTCAACGTCGACGATCAGCCACGAGTCGATTGGGCGACGGCGCGCGCGGCGATGGATCATGAGGTCGGGCCCGGTTACTTCGCCACGCTGCGGATGCCGCTGATTCGCGGTCGCTTCCCGCTCGCCGGCGACAGCAACGTCGTGGTGATCAACCGCACCATGGCCGCCGCGTTCTGGCCCGGGATCGATCCGCTGGGTCACCGGATCATGACGCTCGACGAACCGGATCGTCCGCTGCAGATCATCGGCGTTGTCGGCGACGTGCGGACTCCCGGCGTCGACCGACCCGTCGATCCGGCGATGTACGTCCCGGGTGTGTCGGGGCGGCATGTGGCGCTGGCAGTCCGTACCAGGGGCGATCCTACCGCGATCGAGCGCGACGTGGAGGAGATCGCGGCGGCGATCGATCCGGGCGTCGCGGTCTACCGGTTCGCTTCGATGGATCAGTTGATCGACGCCTCGCTCGGCGATCGCCGGCTCGGCATGGTGATGCTGGCCTCCTTCGCCGGATTCGCGATTCTCGTCGCGGCGATCGGCGTCTTCGGGCTGCTGACGTTCACGGTGAGCCGGAGGACCCGTGAGATCGGCGTGCGTGCAGCGCTTGGCGCGCGCCCGCGAGATATCGTGCGGAGTGTCGGAGTCGACGGACTACGGCTGCTCGTTGCCGGGGTGGTATTCGGCCTGATTGGCGCGCTGCTGCTGACGCGATTCATGCGATCGCTGCTCTACGGGGTGGTGCCGCTCGACGGCGTGACGCTGGGGAGTGCGGCGGTGGTCGTTGTCCTGGTGGCACTCACTGCGGCGGCGCTGCCGATTCGCCGGGCGCTGCGAGTAGATCCGCTGACGGCGCTCAGGGCCGAGTAGGGGGAGCGGCGGGGCGATATACTTCTCGCCTGATGCGCACCCTCTCCAAATCCGATTTCAAGCTCGCCAGCAACTGCGCCACCAAGCTCCACTACAAGGAGCGCGGCTACCCGCAGCGCGAGGATGACAACCCCTACCTCGCCATGCTCGCCGAGGGCGGCTACATGGTCGAGCAGCTAGCGCGTCTCCGCTTTCCCGAAGCGATCACGCTCAGCTACGGCCGCGATCCGGTGCTTGATGCCGCTGAGACGCGCCAGGCGCTTCATGCTGACCAGGTGACGCTCTTCGAGGCGACGATCCTTTCCGGCCGCAAGCTTGTCCGCATCGACGTGCTCCGGAAGAATGGCAATCGTGTCGACCTGATCGAGGTGAAGTCGAAGTCGTTCGATCCATTGGCAGGCGGTGCCGCAGGGCCGTTCCGCAACAGCAAGAAGCGTGGGAACGAGTATCCGATCAACAGTGAGTGGATCGAGTACATCGACGATGTGACGTACCAGACGATGGTCCTCCGCGAGGCGTGTCCGGAATTCATCGTCACGCCATGGCTTCTCGTCGTCGACAAGACGGGCGAGACGAGCGTCGAGGCGTTGCCGCAGCTCTTCGAGATTCGCCGCGACGTCGAGATCGACGGCCGGATCAAGGATCTCGACATCCGCTACACCGGCGCTTCCGACAATCCGGCGGCGCAGGAGATCCTCACGCAGGTGAATGTCTCCTCGGAAGTCGAGCAGCGCCTTCCCGAAGTTGCAGCGATCGCGGAGGAACTGCTGGCGCTCTATCACGACGACGTCGTCGACCGCGCCCCACCTGATCTCCGTTATGTCACCTGTCGCGACTGTGAATTCCGCGTGGCGGAAGGAGTCGAGCAGAACGGCTTCGCCGAGTGCTGGGGCGCCCTTGGAGCGGTGAAGCCGAGCATTCTTGAGCTGTACAAATTCAGTACGACGAAGCTCGGCGACGAATCGCTCGCCGACGTGATGATCCGAGCGGGGAAGGTCTCGCTGTACGACGTCAACGAAGCCGACCTGGTGAAGAAGTCGGGGGAGCCGACTGCGGCATCGGTACGGCAGCTGCGGCAGATCGCGTGCACTCGTGACGACGAAGTGTGGATCTCACCGCGCATGGCCGAGGCGCTGGGGTCGTGGCAGTATCCGCTCCACTTCATCGACTTCGAGACGTCGATGATGGCGCTGCCGTATCACGCCGGGATGCGGCCGTTCGAGACGATCGGATTTCAGTGGAGCTGTCATTCGATTGACGTTCCCGGCGGCGAGGTTCGCCACGCCGAGTGGCTCAACGACCGCGACAGCTGGCCGTGCCTCGAGTTCGTCGAATCGCTGCGCGAGGCGATCGGCGACGACGGGACAGTGCTGATGTGGGCGACGCATGAGCGGACGACGCTCAACAAGATCGCCGATCAGATGGAACGGTACGGAGTCGGCACGCCGGAGCTACGCGCGTGGATGGAGCGGCTGGTGGGAACGAAGGACGAGCCCGGGCGGCTTCGCGACATGAACCGCTTGTGCGAGCAGTACTTCGTACTCCCGGGGACGGGGCGGACCAGCATCAAGGTGATTCTCGACGGGTTGTGGCAGCGCGATGCGGTGATGCGCGAGCGATTCCGCGAGTGGTTCGGCGGCGACGCGTATGAGGTGGCCGCTGGGAAGGGGCCATATGAAGCGCTGCCGGAGCTGACGATTGCGGGGACGACGCTCGATGTCTCGGAGGGGACCGGCGCGATGCGGGCGTACCAGGCGATGCTGTACGGGGCTGAACGGCGCGATCCGGCGCTGGTGGAGGGGTATCGGATGCTGCTGAAGCGCTACTGCAAGCTGGATACGCTGGCGATGGTGCTGGTGTGGGATAGTTGGAGGCGGAGGGGGGAGGGGTGATGGTCTTGCCAACCAGCAGCAGGGCCCAAGCCAGGCGCGGCAGTTCATCCTTCGCGAAGCGCAAATGACTAGATCGGCGGCACTAAAGACCGTAGATCGAGTCCCGCCGCGACCCGATCCCTCGGTCGCTGCGCCCCTTCGGGATGACAACGTGGCCTGCCGCTACGCTGTCACTTCCGCTTGTCGATCGGCACGAACGGCCGCTCGTCAGCGCCGGTGTAGATCTGCCGCGGCCGCGCGATCTTCTGTTCCTTGTCGTTGATCATCTCTTCCCACTGCGCCAGCCACCCAGGCAGCCGCCCCAGCGCGAAGATCACGGTGAAGTAATCGGTCGGATACCCCATCGCCTGGTAGATCAACCCCGAATAGAAGTCGACGTTGGGGTAGAGCTTCCGCTTGATGAAGTAGTCGTCGCTCAGCGCGATCCGTTCGAGCTCGAGCGCGATCTCCAGCTTCTTGTTGAGGCCGGTCTGCGCGAAGACATCATCCGCGACCTTCTTGATCAGCTTCGCCCGCGGATCGTACGACTTGTAAACGCGGTGGCCAAATCCCATCAGGCGCCCATGACCCGCCTTCACGCTCTCGATGAACGCCGGGATCTTGTCCTTCGTCCCGATTTCGTCGAGCATCCGCAGCACTGCCTCGTTCGCCCCGCCATGCAGCGGACCGTACAACGCGGCAATACCTGCCGACACCGCCGAGAACGGATCGACACCCGACGAACCGACGGCACGCACCGCGCTCGTCGAGCAATTCTGCTCGTGATCGGCGTGAAGAATCAGGAGGATCTCGAGCGCGCGCTGCAGCACCGGATTCGGCTCGTGCTTCCCGCCGATCGAGAACATCATGTTGACGTAGTTGCCGACGTAGCTCAGGTCATTGCGCGGGAATTCGTACGGCAACCCGCGCGAGTGACGGAAGAGGAACGCCGCCAGCGTCGGGAGCTTCGCGAGGAGCCGCACCCGCTGGACGTAGCGGTTCTGCGGATCCTCGATGTCCTTGGCGTCGGGATAGAAGGTCGACAGGCCGCCGACGATGCCGAGCAGCATTCCCATCGGATGGGCGTCGTAGCGATATCCTTCGAGGAACTTGATGATGTTGGTGTGGACGTAGGTGTGGAAGCGGATGTCCTCGGTCCACTTGTCGAGCTCCGCCTTGTTGGGGAGCTCGCCGTTGTTGAGGAGGTAGGCGACTTCGAGGAAGGTCGCCTCTTCGGCGATCTGTTCGATCGGATAGCCACGATAGCGGAGGATCCCGCGGTCGCCGTCGATGTAGGTGATGGCACTGCGACACGCGGCGGTGTTCATGAACGCCGGGTCGTAGGTCATCATCCCGAAGTCGTCGTCCTTGACCTTGATCTGTCTGAGGTCGAGGGCCCGGATGGTGTCGTCGGTGATCGGGACGTCGTACGACTTCCCGGTCCGGTTGTCGGTGATGGTGAGGGTATCGGCAGCCACAGTCCGCCTCCCGCGCGGGATCGTCGAAACGGTTGTCTGACGGGGTGGAAGATATATCGGTCGGGAAACAGTGCCGCCTTATCTTCCCGCGATGTCACGACCCGATGACGACGCCGCCACCGCGGTCCGGTCCCGGCGCGAAGGTTTGCTCGTGGGAGCCGCTGTCGGCGCGGCGCTGGCGGCTGGTTCGCCGCCTCCGCCGGAGCGCTCGCGGGCCCCGATTGCCCTCGCCGACGCCCTCCTCGGCGAACTGGTGGGCGGCGGCGTCGACCTGCGCCGGATGAGCCGGAGCTGGGTGACGTGGTACCGCAGCGACGGCCTCGATGCCGACCCGATCCTGGCGATGGCGCTGCAACACCTGGAAGAGTTCGACGCGCCGACCGACCAGTTGCCGCAGCCCTCCGCCATCGCGATCGCGGCGGCACTTCCGGCGGCGCTCGCAGCGGCGTCACCGCGGGCGATGGTCTCAGGGACGTTTCATGTCGCGCGGATGCTCGACCCGAGACCGACGACCGGGCTCGTCGCCACGGCGATCGTGGTCGCCGCCGCCGCATTGATCGACGGGCAGCGCGACGTCCTTCCGGAAGCGGTGACCTTCCTTCGCGCCAACGACGCACCGGCGCCGCTCGTCGAACAGTTCCGCGCGGTGGCGCGCGACCGGCACATCCCGCCGCCATCCCCTCGCGGTCCGCATCCCGATCCTGCCACCGTGGCGACCTGGGTATTGGGCGAGCTCGACCGGCACTCGCGGAGCGTCGACCTCCTCCACAACCTCGTCGACGCCGGCGTCTCATCGACCGCCGGTGCGATTCTCGGCGCGCTCGCCGGCGCGCGGGACGGCGTCGCTTCGTGGCCTGATAGATGGTTGCAGGGCGGTGGCGATGACGTGTCGCGCCGGCAGAAGATGGCATCGCGACTCGGTTGAGCCGCACAACGGCAGCGGGTTACTCTGCTCCCTCTGGATCTTCGACGATCCCCCGTTCGAGCCACGTGAAATCGCCGTGCAGCACTCGCCGGGCGAGTGCGCGCGTTGCTGCGTCGTCGTTGTCGCGGACAGAGCCGAGGAGCGTGTCGACGCGCCGAGCCGAGTGACGGCAGAAGAGAAGCGCCACATCGACGGCACTGGAGTCGCCGGCACGGGCGAGGGCGTCTGCACGGGAGATCGCGGCACTCATCGCAAAGAGTTCGGCGCCTGCGTCAACAAGACGGAAGAGGATCGCCTGCTTCTGCTCCAGTTTCGGTCCCCAGCGCACCATCGAATGGAAGAGTGTGCGGGCAAGTTTGCGTGATCGACGCTCGACGATGCGCAGGGGTACCGCGAGTGGTCCCATTCCACTGAAACGCGGCCACCA
This sequence comes from Gemmatimonadales bacterium, assembly GCA_036500345.1. Lineage (NCBI taxonomy): Bacteria > Pseudomonadati > Gemmatimonadota > Gemmatimonadia > Gemmatimonadales > Gemmatimonadales bacterium. The sequence continues at coordinate 24,622 of DASYCE010000017.1, forward strand.
GCCCCAGCCGAGCCAGAGCCGCGGATACCAGATGGCGTAGTATCTCGCGGCGCGCGCGAGCGACTTGAAGCGGGCGGCGCGCGGCGCCTTCGGATTGACCAGATCGCCGGCGACCTTGAGATGCGTGTCGAGTGCTTCACGCGCAATGAAGAGGCGCATGATCTCGCTCGATCCCTCGAAGATCCGGTTGATCCGGTAGTCACGCGACATCCGCTCGACCGGGTCGGGACGCTCGCCGCGCAGCCTGAGCGACGCCGCAGTCTCGTAGCCACGGCCGCCGCGAATCTGCAGGCAGTCGTCGATGATCCGGAACCCGATCTCCGAATTCCACAGCTTCGCGACCGCTGCTTCGAGGCGAATGTCGCTGCGTCCCTGGTCGGCGAGCGACGATGCGAGGTCGGAGACCGCGTCCATCGCGAAGGTGTCGGCCGCCATCGTCCCGATCTTCTGCGCGATCGCGTCGTGCTCGCCGATCGGTTTACCCCACTGGACCCTTTCGTTCGCCCACCGGCGGGTGATCCGCAGGGCGCGCTTCGCGCCGGCGGCGCATGACGCGGGGAGGGTGAGCCGTCCGGTGTTGAGCGTCGTCAGCGCGAGCTTGAGCCCTTTCCCTTCGCCCCAGATCACATTCTCGACCGGAACGCGCACGTCGGTGAAGCGCAGCACGCCGTTCTGCATCCCGTGCAATCCCATGAATCGCAGCCGGTGCACCACCTCGACGCCGGGCCATTCGCGTTCGACGATGAACGCGGTGATCCGCTTGCCGGTGCGCGCCATCACCACGATCAGCTCGGCGATCGGTCCATTGGTGCACCAGAGCTTCTCGCCGTTGAGGATCCAGTGCGTGCCGTCGGGATCGAGCTCGGCGTGCGTCGAGATCCCGGCGGGATCCGATCCGACCTCAACTTCCGTGAGCGCAAACGCAGAGATCGCACCGGCGGCGATGCGCGGGAGATACTTCGCGCGTTGCGCATCGGTGCCGAAGAGCTGCAGCGGCACGCTCACGCCGATCGACTGCGACGCCGAAAGGAGTGCGGTGAGCGAACCGTCCCATGAAGTGACCAGCCCCATCGCGTGGGTGTACGACAGCTGCGAGAGACCGAGGCCACCGTACTCAATTGGAAGCTTGATCCCGAAGGCGCCGATTGAGCGTAGCCCTTCGATCACCTCATCGGTGATCCGCCCTTCGCGATCGATCCGGTCGGGGTCGACATGATCGAGCAGGAAGGTGGAGAGCGCCTCGAGAAACGGTGCGGCGCGGGCGGTGTCGGCGGGATCAGGCTCGGGAAACGGGTGAATCAGCGAGAAGGGAAGGCGGCCATCGAAGAGGGCGCGAAGAAAGCTCGGATTCCGCCACTCGGTTTCCCGCGCCGCCTCGGCAGTGGCGCGGGCGTCGTCAGCTGAGTGGGCGGGGCTCGCGGCGCCGGACATCGTGCGTCACGGAGCGAGCGAGGGAAGTGTCACCGAGCAAGTCGTTTCGAATCCGCCGCGCACGTTGTAGACAGTCGACACGGTGAGCGATTTCGCGTGCAGGACGCGCTGCAGATCTTCGGCGATCCGAGCGGTGGCGTGTTCCTGGAAGATCCCGACGTTGCGATAGCTCATGATGTAGTACTTGAGGCTCTTGAGCTCGATGCAGCAATCGCCGGGCACGTAACGCACCGTCAAGTCGGCAATATCGGGGAGGCCGCTGAACGGACAGACCGCGGAGAATTCGCGGGTGGTGGTGACGATCTCCTGGACCGGGCCGTCATAGGGGAACGTCTCCAGCACCGCGATGTCGATCGCGTCGGTACCGGTGAACGGTATGGTGCGGCCTTCGGCTGTGGCCATGCTAGGGTCCCCCTGCGGTAGTGTCATTCCGAGCGGAGCAGTCGCAGCGCGATTGCGCAGTCGAGGAACAAAATTTACTTCCTATCGCGCTCCTTGGGGCGCACCCGGCCGCTGTGGACCGCGTCGAAACCGAACTTGGCGCGGACCCGGTCGACCGCGCTGGTGAGGTCGCGCTGTCGGGTACGGTCCGGTTCCTCGAAGAGATCGCCGACATCGGCGGGGGCGAGGCCGGTCGCGGCGATGCCGAGGAGGCGCACCCCCTGGCGGCGCGCGCGTGCGGCGGCGAATGCCGGTCCCATCAGCGCGCGAGCCGGCGCCATCAGTTCGGCGTCGAGCGCCGTCGCCGCATCGAGCGTCTTGCGCCGGGTGACGGTGACAAAGTCCCCGTGGCGCAGCTTGAGGACAACCGTCCGTGCCACCAGTCCCTCTTCGCGAAGCTGATTCGCCATCCGAGAGGTGAGAACAAGGAGGACGCGATCGAGCTCGTCGAGCGAGGTCAGGTCGCGCCCGAAGGTCGTCTCGCGGCTCACCGACCTCGGGAGATCGTGGGCGCGGAGCGACGTGCCGCCGCGTCCGTCAGCGCGGCGCGCCAGCCAGAGTGCTTCGTCGCGCCCGACGAGCTTGGCGAGTTCATCTGCCGGCATCGTCTGGATCTGTGCCACATCGGAGAGGCCGCGCTCGGCGAGCCGCTTCGCCGTCTTCGGTCCGATTCCCGGAAGTGCAGCGAGCGACAGCCCCGCGACAAACGCCCGCTCCCATCCGGGGCGCACTTCGCAGATCGCGCGCGGCTTGGCGTAGTCGCTGGCGATCTTGGCGATCATCCGGTTGGGGCCGATGCCGATCGAACAGCTCAGTCCGCTCGCGGCGGCGACCTCGTTGCGGATCAGCTCGGCGTGTTCGAGGAGCGAGACGGGAAAGAGGAGATCGGTCCCGGTGAAATCGAGGTATCCCTCGTCGAGGCCGGTCATCACCGCGACCGGTGCGTGTTTCGCCATCACCTTCTGCACCGCGCGCGACGCCGTGCGGTAATGGGTGAATTCGCCGCGGACGAAGGTTGCGTCGGGACAGAGCCGCGCCGCCTGCGCGATCGGCATCCCACTCCGCACGCCGAACTTGCGCGCGCCGTAGCTTGCCGACTGCACCACGCCGCGCGACTCGCGCCGCCCACCGACGATCAGCAGCTCGACGTCGCGGAGCTCGGGTTGGTGCTGCCGGCAGACCTCGACGAAGAACGCGTCGAGATCGACGTGCATGAAGCGGGTGGACAATGGTGCCCTCGTCCTGAGCGAAGCAGCCGCTCAGCGGCTGCGGAGTCGAAGGATAGATTGCAGCGCCATTCTTTGGAGCGTGTCATGCGAATCGGATTCGCCGGCCTGGGCGCGATCGGCGCCCCCATGGCGGCCCAGTGCGCCGCCAAGCACGAGCTCACGGTGTGGAACCGCACGCGGTCGCGGGCCGACCAGTTCGCCGCCGAGCACCCGGGAGTGCGCATCGCCGCCACGCCGCGCGAACTCGCTGCCGCAAGCGATGCCGTCATCACCTGCCTGCCGACCTCGGCCGACGTCGGGGCGATCATCGCCGGTCCCGATGGATTGCTCGCCGGCTTCCGCTCTGGCAGCCTTCTCATCGACTGCACCTCGGGCGATCCGTCGACATCGCGGACCATCGCGAAGGATCTCGGCGCGCACGGGATCGAGTTTGTCGACGCGCCGGTGAGCGGCGGGCCGCCACTTGCCCGCGAGGGGCGCCTCACGGTGATGTGCGGCGGCGATGCCGCGGCGATCGAGCGGGCGCGCCCGGTGGTCGGATCGTTTGCGGCGAAGGTGGTGCATCTCGGGCCCGTCGGCGCCGGCCACGCGATGAAGGCGGTCAACAATGCGCTGCTCGCGGTCCACATCCTCGCGCTGGCCGAGGGACTCGTCACCCTGGCGAAGGCGGGGCTCGCGCCGAAGGCGATGGTCGAGGTCCTCAACGCATCGAGCGGGCGGTCGTTCGTGAGCGAGGCGCTGGTCCCGGAGCGGGTGCTGACCGGGACGTGGCCGCAACTCTTCCGCCTGGCGCTCCTCGAAAAGGACATCGGCATCGCCGAAACGCTGGCGACGTCGATGGGAGTGCCGCATCCCGTCCTCGGCGAGGCGCGGGAGCGGATGCGCGCGCTCCGGGCCAAGCTTGGAGAATCCGCTGACTATATGGATCCGATCCGGGACGCCGAGCAGGGGGCGGGTGTGGAGCTGCGCGGGTGAACGACGGAGCAGGGGAGGCGGAGGAGCTTCAGGCGGCAGGGATGTCGGCGGTCGCGCCGCCGGTGCTGGTGCTGGTGGCGGTGCAGGATCTCGTCAACCTCGCCTCGTGCATCCGGATCGCGAAGAATTTCGGCCTCGAAACGGTGCGCCTCGTGGCTCCGGAGTGCGAGGTCGATCTCTACCGGATCGAAGGGGTGGCCCACAACACCGCCGACCTCCTCGATCGGATGACGATTCACGAGACGCTCGACGAAGCCTTCGCCGACCTCATCTGTGTGCACGCCCTCACCGGACGGGAGCGCACCGCGAAGCGCACGGTGGTGCGGCCGCGCGCGGGAGCGGCCGATCTCATCGAGCGCAGCGCCAGCGGTCGCGTCGGCATCCTGGCGGGGCGCGAGGACAAGGGGCTCAGCAACGAGGAGCTCGACCGTTGCAACGCGCTGGTGACGATCAGCGCGAATCCTGCGTACAACTCGCTCAATCTCGCGCAGGCGGTCGCGGTCTACTGCTACGAGCTCTGGGTCGCGCGCGGTGGCGACGATCTCCCGTTCAAGCCGCCGCGCAAGGCGTCGGAGCCGCCGACGCAGGCGCAGATCGAAGCGCTCTTCGCGACCTGGCGCACCGCGCTCGAGGAGATCGAGTTTTTCAAGACGCGGCAGCCCGACCTGGTGATGCGCTCGTTCCGCGAGGTCCTCTACCGGGCCGATCCCGACGCGCGCGAGGCCGCTCTGTTCCGCGCCATCGGGCTCGAAATCGGCCACGTCCTGCGGCGACGCGGCGCCGAATCAACCCCGCCGCCAGTCTGAGGTTGAACCGCTTTCGAACATCCACTACTTTTTCGGCTCTCCCAACTGCGTGGGTGGACAAGCGATATGCGAAAACGGCTCTTCCTGGGACTTGGTGTCCTGGCGATCGCTGCGGTGGCGACCCTGACTGTCTTCCGCCGCGGTAGTGCCCAGCAGACCACGGCAGGAAAACCCGTCGTCGCCAATGTCGACCCCGCATCACTCAAAGGTCCTCGCCAGCCGATCTTCTTCCGGCACGATATTCACGTCGGTCGGAACCAGATGCAGTGTCAGTATTGCCACTACTCGGTTGGCGTCTCCAACGAACCGGGGATCCCGAGCATGCAGACGTGCATGGGGTGCCACTTCTCGATCGCCGGAAGCACGCCGCAGAACAAGGCCGAGATCGGCAAGCTGACCAAGGCGTGGTACGCCAAGACGCCGATCGAATGGGTCCGCATCCACGCCGTCGCCCGTCACGTCCACTTCCCGCACAACCTGCATATCAAGGCGCTCGGCCCGCAGGCGTGCGCCACCTGCCACGGCAACGTGGCCCGCATGGCGCAGGTGTACAAGGTGAACAACGTGAACAACATGGGCTTCTGCATCAATTGCCACATCGAGCGGAAAGTTTCGCGCGATTGCAGCCAGTGTCATTTCTGAGATGACGACTCGGAATCCCGAAGACGGAGCCGCGATGGCGGGTCAAACCGAAGGTGCGGGTGTCGACCGGCGGCAATTCCTCAAGGTGCTCGGAACCGCCGGCGCAGGTGCCGCGGTCCTGACCGGATGTTCGACCGAGAAGGTCCAGAAGCTGGTTCCGTATCTGGTGCAGTCGGAGGATCAGGTCCCCGGGATCCCCACGTGGTACGCCAGCACCTGCGCCGAGTGCAGCAGCGGCTGCGGGATCTACGTCAAGACCCGCGAAGGGCGCCCGATCAAGCTCGAAGGGAATCCTGATCACCCGGTCAACGCCGGCACCCTCTGTTCGCGTGGACAGGCCGGTCTGCAATCGCTCTACAATCCCGACCGCCTCACCGGACCGATGGCGAAGAACGCCGCCGGCAAGTGGGACGCGATCAAGTGGGATGACGCCATCGCTCGTTTCGCCGCAAAGGTTGCCGCGGCGCAGGGCGAACTCGCCGTGATCAACGGCTACGGCCCGTCGACCTTCTCGTCGCTCCTCACCAAGTGGACGTCGGCGCTGGGCGGGTTCATCACGAACTACCAGACGTTCTCGCGCGAGCCGGAGCGCCTTGCCAATCAGAAGTCGTGGGGCCGGACCGATCTCCCGGTCTACGACTTCGGCGCGGCCAAATACATCATCTCCTTCGGCGCCGACTATCTCGAAACGTGGGGCTCGACGGTCGAGCAGCAGCGTGGATTCGCCACGTCGCACGGCTTCCACGACGGCATCATGGCGCGGGCGGTCTTTGTCGGGCCGCGCCTCTCGCTCACCGCAGCGAATTCGGACGAGTGGGTCAACGTGCCGGTCGGGACGGAAACGCTCGTCGCGCTGGCGATGGCGCAGGTCATCGGATCGAAGAAGGGGAACGCCGGGGCCGCATCGCTGGGCGACTACACGCCCGACAAGGTCGCTGCCGCAACGGGGCTCACCGCGCAGAAGATCACCGCGCTCGCCGACGCGTTCGTGGCCGCATCGCCGTCGCTCGCGGTGGCTGGCGGCGTTGGCGCGCAGCATCGCGGCGCGATCGAACTCTGCCAGGCGGTCAACCTGCTGAATGAGATGGCGGGGAACGTTGGCCAGACGGTGAAGTTCGGGGCAGCACCCGCCGAGAGCGAAGGATATGGCAGCGTCGAGGCCCTGTTCGAACGGATGGGGAAGGGCGAGTTCCAGGTCGTGCTGGTGCACGATTCGAATCCACTGTACACCCTGCCGCGCGGCGGGAAGTTCGGCGACGCGTTCGCGAAGGTGCCGTTCAAGGTGTCGACCGCGGCGATCCTCGACGAAACCGCTGCGGCGTGCGACCTGATTCTGCCGAGCCTCCATGGGCTCGAGCGGTGGGACGACCTGATGCCGCGCGCCGGCGTCCACGGCGTGATGCAGCCGGTGATCGAGCCGGTGCGCGACGGGATGCACATCGGGGATCTAATCCTCAAGGCATCGAAGACAATCGGCGGCGCCGCCGCGGCGTTCAACGCGCCGAGCTTCGAGGACTATCTCAAGGGCGAGTGGCAGAAGACGCTCGGCGGCAACGACTTCGCCGACGGCTGGCGCGAGACCCTCGGGAAGGGTGGCGTCTTCGGGCCGGCGGTGGCTGTTGAAACACCGAAATCGACCGGTGCGGCGGTGTCGTACACCAAGCCGACGTTCGACGGCACCGGCGACTATGTCCTGATGCCGTACCCGTCGATGCAATACTACGACGGTCGCGGCGCCAACAAGCCGTGGCTCCTCGAGAACCCCGATCCAATCACCAAGATCACCTGGCAGTCGTGGGTCGAAATGCACCCCGACACCGCGGCGAAGATCGATGTCCGTGAAGGCGAAATCGTCGAGTTGACGTCGCCGCATGGAAAGATCCGCGCGCAGGTCTACGTCTACCCCGGTGTTCGCCCAGAGACACTGGCGATGCCGCTCGGTCTCGGCCACACCGAGTACGGCCGGTACGCCAAGGGACGCGGCGTCACCCCGCTCGAGCTGCTCGGCGGCGGCGACGGCAACGGATTCCTCCCGTACGTCGGGACCAAGGTGAGCGTGGCGCTCACCGGCGATTATCACAAGACGGCGCGTGTCGACGGGATGCCGCGGCAGCTCGGTCGCGGAATCATCCAGACGATGCCGCTGGTGAACGCGGCGAAGGGGATGACGCCCGAGGAGTCGTACAAGGCGGTCGGGCTCAAGATCGCCGAAGAGAACACGGCGCTCGAAGAGAAGGCGCTCGAAGGATGGCAAGAGCGGCAGATCGAGCAGACGAAAGTCGGCGACTACGAGCCAACCGACATGCCGCAGTGGGGAATGGCAGTCGACCTCTCGCGCTGCACGGGCTGCTCCGCGTGCGTCACGGCGTGCTACGCCGAGAACAACATTCCGACCGTGGGTGAAGAGCAGGTCTTCCGCCGCCGCGAGATGAGCTGGATGCGCATCGAGCGCTACTGGGAAGGCGGCACCGACGGCGAACAGATCCAGGCGCGCTTCTCGCCGGTGATGTGCCAGCACTGCGGCGCGGCACCATGCGAGCCGGTCTGCCCGGTCTATGCGTCGTATCACACCCCTGATGGGCTCAACGGACAGGTGTACAACCGCTGCGTCGGCACCCGCTACTGCAGCAATAACTGTCCGTTCAAGGTGCGCTACTTCAACTGGCTCAAGTACACCGACATCGCATGGCCGGAGCCGCTCAACCTGCAGCTCAATCCCGATGTGGTGACCCGCGTGCGCGGTGTGATGGAGAAGTGCACCTTCTGCATCCAGCGGATCCGCGGCGCGCAGCACACGGCGATTCTCGAGAACCGCGGGCTCCGCACCGGCGAAGTGGTCACCGCATGCGCGCAGGCGTGCCCGTCGGGCGCGATCAAGTTCGGCAACATCAAGGATCCGGCCGAGGAAGTGGTCAAGTGGAAGAACGATCGGCGGGGCTACACGATGCTCGAGGCGACCAACGTCCAGCCCTCGGTGACATACCTCGCCAAGGTGTTGAATGTCGAGACGGCCGACTTCCACGGCGGGGAGGAGCGCTGACATGGCGGTGATCGCACACGATCCGAGCATGCCGACGCAGACCCACGCGGAAGTCACGCGGGATGTGGTCCGCACCATCACCGAGAAGCCGGAGCCGGGATACTACATCCTCGCCGGCGCGATGGCGTGCCTTACGCTGCTGCTCTTCTTCACGCTGGGCGCCCTGCTCAAGTACGGACTCGGGATCGCGGGGTATTCGCCGCCGATCATGTGGTCGGTGTACATCACGACCTTCGTCTTCTGGATCGGCATCGGCCACGCCGGCACGCTGATCTCGGCGATTCTTTATCTCTTCCGGTCGCGGTGGCGCACCGCGGTCTACCGCTCGACCGAAGCGATGACGGTCTTCGCCGTGATGACGGCAGCACTCTTCCCGATCATTCACATCGGGCGGCAGTGGCTCTTCTACTGGCTGATTCCGTACCCCAACCAGCGCTTCCTCTGGCCGAACTTCAAGTCGCCGCTGATGTGGGACGTGTTCGCGATTTCGACGTACCTGACGGTGTCGTCGACGTTCCTGGTGATCGGGCTGATCCCCGACATCGCGGCGGTGCGCGACCACGTGAGCGGCTGGAAGAAGAAGCTCTACTCGGCACTCTCGCTGGGATGGACCGGTGCCGATTCGCAGTGGCGCCACTACAGCCGGGCGTATCTCTACCTCGCCGCCCTCGCGACGCCGCTGGTCCTCTCGGTGCACTCCGTGGTGTCCTGGGACTTCGCCATGTCGATCATCCCCGGCTGGCACGGGACGATTTTCGCGCCGTACTTCGTGGCCGGCGCGATCTACTCCGGCATCGGCATGGTCCTGACGCTGATCATTCCGCTCCGCAAGGTGCTGCGGCTGGAGCACATGATCACCGACTACCACTTCGACAACCTCGCCAAGCTGACACTGCTGACCGGCTCGATCCTCTTCTACGCGTATTCGATGGAGTACTTCGTCGCGTGGTACTCGGGGAGCCCGTTCGAGCAGGCGACGTTCTGGCGCCGCGTCTTCGGGCCGAACTGGTGGGCGGGCTGGTCGATGGTGATCTGCAACGCCTTCGTGTCGCAGCTTCTGTGGTTCAAGAAGATTCGCACCTCGCTCCCGGCACTCTTCGTCATCTCGATCTTCATCAACATCGGGATGTGGTTCGAGCGGTGGGTGATCATCTCGATGTCACTGACCAACGACTACGTGCCGTACGCCTGGGGCCAGATCAATCCGACCTGGGCTGACTGGTGCATCCTCGCCGGCTCGTTCGGCTGGTTCGGACTCTGGTTCACGCTCTTCTACAAGAACTTCCCGATCGTCGCGATTCAGGAGATCAAGGAAATGATCCCGATGGCGCGCCGGAAGTCACACGCGGGGGCGCACTGATGGCCGCGGTGACGTCGGTTCCGGGAGTGCTCGGCTCGTTCGATCACGTCGACGGCGCCGCCGACGCGATCCGCGAGCTCAAGTCGTCGGGGTTCAAGGACCTCACGGTCTACACTGCTGCGGCCAATCACGAAATCGAGACGGCGATCGGCGATCCGGTCTCGCCGGTGCGGATGTTCACGCTGGTTGGTGGGCTCTGCGGCGTCGCGGCCGGCTTCGGCATGACGATCTGGATGTCGCGCGACTGGCCGCTGATCACCGGCGCCAAGGCGGTCGCGGCGATCCCGGCGTACGTCGTCTTCGGCTTCGAGCTGACGGTGCTGGTCGGCTCGCTCTGCACCGCATTCGGGATCGTGATCCTGTCGATGCGCAAGTCACTCAAGGGCCGCGCCTACTCGCCGCGATTCAGCGACGACCGAATCGGGATCTTCGTTCCCTGTCGGTCCGATCAGGCCAATGCCGTCGAACAGGTGCTGGTGCACCACGGCTCGGTGGAGGTGACCCGTGATGCGTAAGGCGATCCTGTTCGCCGGGCTGGTACTGCTCAGCGGCTGCAACTTCTGGTACAACGACGTTCCGTCGCCCGACGATCTGATGCACCACATTCCGTGGTTTGATCACATGATCGTGGCGAAGTCGGTGAATCCGTATTCGAGCGCGGCCGTGCCGCGGTACACTCCGGCCGGCGCAGTGCCGGTGGGCGGCGGTGAAGCCGACTGGCGCACCACCGATCCGTCCAAGCTGCAATACGGCTTCGACACGCTGTACGCCAAGAAGCTGGTGCGTCCCGCCAACCTGACGACGCGCCCCGACTCGCGCAGCGGGCAGGAGGTCTTCAATACCTACTGCGCCGTCTGTCACGGCTTCGCCGCCGACGGGAACGGTCCCGTGAAGGAGATGCTCGCGCCGTCGCTGCTCACCGCGCAGGCGCGCGCTTTCCCTGACGGCTACCTGTACAGCATGGTGCGCTACGGCCGCGGCCGGATGCCGCAGTACGGCGACAAGATCACCCGCATCGACGAACGCTGGGCGGTCGTCGATTACCTCCGCTCGCTGCAGGCGAAGTCGCCGGCGCCGCCGGCACCCGCACCGACCAAGGGGAGCCATTGATGGCCACCGACTTCGCCAAGATCAAGGATCAGCTCGCTGAGCGAAGCGTGAACGCGAATTACAGCGCGTTCTTCACCAGCGGTCTGGTGCTCGCCGCGATCGGCCTGGTGCTGTTCATCGTGTCGCTGCTCGGTGACGGGAGTCATCGCGCCTGGCAGGCCTTCCATGTGAACTGGATCTTCTGGACCGGGATCTGCGCCGGCGCGATCGCGATCACGGCCGTGCACAAGATCGTCGGCGCCAAGTGGTCCGGGGTGATCCTCCGCCTCTCGCAGGCGACGTCGTTCTTCATCCCGGTGTCGCTGATCGGTCTGGTGCTCATCATGACCGTCGGCTACCACGACATCTACGGCAACATGGCCGCAGCACTCCCGGGGCTTTCTCCCGGCAAGGCGCGCTGGCTGTCGCACAGCTGGATGGCGATCCGGATGTTCGTCGGGCTCGGCCTGCTCTTCTGGATCGGAATCCGGATGATCCGCAGCGATCTCCTCCCCGATCTCGTGACGGTGCGCGACCGCGTCACCGGACCGCGGCGGGTGCGCTACGACCGGATGCTGCAGGGATACGACGAAGCGGCCAACCACGACCGGATCTATCACTCGGCGGCGATCTACGCGCCGCTGTACGCGTTCGTGATGACGATCGTCGCGTTCGACGGCATCATGGCGCTGCAGCCGCACTGGTATTCCAACCTGCTCGGCGGCTGGTACTTCATGGGGGCGTGGCTCGGCGCGCTGATGCTCGACGCGTTGCTGATGCTGTACGCGCGCAAGGCGGTCAACCTTCGCGAGTTCATCACCGACAAGCAGCGCCACGATCTTGGCAAGCTCTGCTTCGGCTTCACCGTCTTCTGGACCTACCTGATGTGGGCGCAGTTCCTGGTGATCTGGTACGGGAACATGCACGAGGAGACCGGCTTCGTCTTCGCGCGGCTCTGGGGGCCGTGGCGCCCGGTCGGGGCTGCTGTCGGGATCGGTGTCTTCCTGATTCCGTTCGCGGGACTCCTTGGCGTCGCACCGAAGAAGGCGCCGCTCACGCTCGGCTTGCTCGCGACGATCTCCTTCGCCTCGCTCTGGCTCGAACGGTACCTGCTCGTGACGCCGTCGGTCACCGCGGCGGCGGGGCCGGTCTTCGGGCTTCCCGAGCTCGGGCCGATCTGTCTCTTCCTTGGACTCTTCCTCACCTGCTACGCGATCTTCGCGCGGACGTTCCCGATGGTTTCACCCCGCCTTGCGCTCATCACGCTTCAGAAGGAAGCGGCGCATCACGGCGAGATTTATGAAAGCCAGGTCGGCTAGCTGACGGCGCGCTGACACGGCGCGCCGCCCTCCGCATCCCCGCCTCTGACAGGCCGGTGCGATTCTTGAAGTAGGGGCAAGCCATGACCGAGTCACGGCGGCGATTCTCCGGAATGTCGCTCGAGTGGAAGGTTCCACTCGCGGCCGGGGGAGTTCTGCTGCTTGTGACCGGAGCGCTCTGCTGGACCGCCTACCTGCAGGTCCGTCGTTCGGTGGACGTGGCGGGCAATACGAGGCTGAGCGGTCTCGCCACCCAGATTGCCGTCGCCCTCCAATCGCAGGTCTCGCAGTCCTCCCGCCGCGCCCAGCTGATCGCTGCGCAACCCGCGATTCATTCGATCGTGCACCGCGATACGCCGTTTCAGCCGGGAAGTGCGGTGGCAGCGGTTCACGCCGCCTTGCCGACGGACACCAATCTCATCGCGGTCGAAGTCTGGGATGATTCAGGGCGTAAAGTCGCGGTCGACGGACCTGCTGCGGCGGCAGTGCAACGGCTCGGTTCCGAAGACCTGCTGAGATCGCGCCACGACCCTGATTCAAGCCACGTCGGTCGCTTCCAGGCGATCGGTGACACGGTGGTCGTCCCGATCATCGCCAAGATCGCCGAGGACGGCGCGCTGGCCGGGTACGTCGTCGTGTGGCAACGAGTCTCCAGCAGCCGGCGCTCGACCACGAGCGGCCAGGTTGGCGCAATCATCGGCGCCGGCGGTCGATTGCTGGTCGGGTCGCCGAACGGCGCATGGACTGATCAGTCGCAGGCGGTGGCAGCGCCACCGATTGACTTCACCAGACAGGACTCGCTGGCCAAGTACGACGGGCCCGACGGTCACGAGCGGATGACCGCTTACACGCGCGTCACCGGCGTACCATGGGTGGTGGCGCTCGAGGTGCCGGCCGACGCGATCCGCGCCCCGGCGCACCACTTCCTCGGTTCGTTCATCGGGATGGCCGCACTGATTCTCGTGATCGGGCTCGCGGGGGCGTGGCTCTTCATTCACCGGATGACCTCGCCGATCATCGAACTCACCGACGCGGTCGCTGCCATGGGCACCGGGCGGCACGGCGTCCGGGTGCCACCCGGCAAGAACGACGAACTCGGTCGACTCGGCGCCGCGTTCAACACCATGGCCGATCGCGTCGAGGACGAGGTTGCCGCGCGCACCTCCTCGGAAGAGCAATGGCGGCTCCTCTTCGACAACAATCCGCATCCGATGTGGCTCTACGACCGCAACACGATGCGCTTCCTGCAGGCGAACGACTCCGCCATCCGGCAGTACGGCTACGACCGCGAAGAATTCCTGCAGATGCACCTGCGCGACATCTACCCGCCGTCGGAGTACGGCACGCTCGACGGCATCATCTCCTCGATGACACCGCATGAGGAGACGATGGCGATGATCAAGCATCAGCGGAAGGATGGCTCGATCCTCGACGTCGAGGCGCGTGGTCGTCCGTTGCCGCAGATGGGCCCGGCGGTCCGGCTGGTCGTCGCGACCGACATCACCGAGCGGCTCGCCGCACAGCGGCGCGCCCACGAAGCCGAAGAGCAGCTGCAGCAGTCGCAGAAGATGGAGGCGATCGGCCGCCTCGCTGGTGGCGTGGCGCATGACTTCAACAACCTCCTCACGGTGATTTCGGCGTGCGCCGAGCAGCTGATGGAGGGTGCACTGCCCGCGGAAGAGCGGGAGAACGCGGTCGAGATCAGCGCCGCGGCGTCGCGCGCGTCGGCGCTGACGCGTCAGCTCCTCACCTTCTCCCGCAAGCAGATCATCCAGCAGCAGCGGCTCGACCTGAGTGCCATCGTGCGCGGCGTGCAGCCGATGCTCAAGCGGCTCCTGTTCGAGAATATCGAACTGCTGACCAATCTCGCGGCGGGCCACGCGCCGGTGATCGCCGATCCGAGCCAGATGGAACAGGTGATCCTCAACCTCGTCGTCAACGCCTCCGACGCGATGCCCGGCGGCGGAACGCTGGTGATCGAGACCGCTGTTGTCGATCTCGACGATGCCTACACCGAGCACCATGTCGAGGTGGTCGCCGGCCGGTACGTCCGGTTGATCGTGAGCGACACCGGCAGCGGAATGGACTCGGCAACGCTGGCGCGGATCTTCGAACCGTTCTACACCACCAAGGCACCGGGGATGGGGACCGGTCTCGGCCTCTCGACGGTCTACGCCATCGTCAAGCAGTTCGGCGGGCACGTCTGGGTCTACAGCGAAGTCGGCCTCGGGACCACGTTCAAGGTCTATCTCCCACTGGCAGTTGAGGAGAGCCAGGCAAAGCCTGAAGTAGTGCCGCTCCCGGGTGTTCCCGATGCCACGGCAACCGTGCTGCTGGTCGAAGACGAGGATACCGTGCGCCGGGCGGTGCGCCGGATGCTCGAGCGCTCGGGATACACGGTCATCGAGGCGGCCAATGGCCAGGACGGACTCGATGTCGCGGCGACGCATGACGGGACGATCGACGCGGTCGTCACCGACCTGATGATGCCGGGAATGGATGGCCGCACCTTCTCCGAGCGGCTCCGGACGACCCATCCGAACATCCGTGTCGTGTTCACCTCCGGCTATACCGACGACGCCGTGATCCGCCGCGGAATTGTCGACGCGTCCCATCGCTTCCTTCAGAAGCCGTTCACCCGCGACCAGCTGGCGCGGGCGGTCCACGCCGTCCTTGACGGGAGCTGAGGCGGCGCGAGCGACGTACGGCGCGGGACTCCCATGAGATCCATGGCAAAGCAAACGGGCCCCCGCGAGGAGGCCCGTAACGCAGTGTCCGGTGACTGCCAGGATCTACTGCAGCTTGACTCGTCCACTCAAGGCGTTGAGCGAATCCACCGAGAGATGTCCCACGACCGTGACCATGCGTGACGGGCGGGTCACACCGCCGTTGGCGCCGAAGACGTAGTCCGGATGGGTACGGCTCGGCGTGGACATTGCAATTCCGCTCGCCTGCAGCATCTGGTTGACCGGTGTCACATCGTCGACCGGCCCTTCGAAGACCCAGACCAGGTTGCCGTCGGCGAGCTGCTGCCGCACCATGAAAGTCGGGCGACCGCCGCTGGTGCTCGGATGCATCCGCACCTCGGTCACGGCGAGGCCAGCCACGCGTGCCAGCGATCCATCGCCGGCGGAGAGCGCGTCATCCCACGAAGCGTTGTTCCATTCGTTCGCCACGACCGGATCGACATCGGCCGTGGTCGAGACGAGGTGCGGACGCGGCTGCGTCGACACGACCGCCGGCGGAAGGACCCGTGCCGGCACCGTGGTGCGCGACGCGATTGTCACCTGGCGCTGCCACGACGCGGCGCGATCGCTGGAGGCGTGACCGGGCAGCAGGAAGTCGGCGGCCGGCAGCGACGAAGCGAGTTGCTGGCTCGGCGTCCCCTGATCGGCGATCCGATCGGGTTGCAACGAGAACCAGACGCCGGCACCCACGACCGCGGCAACGGCCGCAGCTGTGATGCGCGGCAAGCGCCGACGCCGGCTGGCGTCGGAGAAGGCCGGCATCGCCGGTCCGCGGACCGTCCGCGGCGCTGCGATCGCGAGCAGTCGTGCGGTGCGCGCACGAAGTTCGGTCACCTCGGCGTGCTGCGCACGACAGATCAGGCATCCCAGCAGATGCTCGGCGATCTCTACGCGCTGCGGCGGGGAAAGCTCCCCGTCGGAGTAGGCGTGCAGTTCCTCTTCAGGAATGTGCGGTCGCACGACGTTGCTCAACCCGGTGTTCCTCCATCATATCGTGGGCGGCCACGAGTCGCTTGCGCGCCCGGGCCAGGGTGGTGCCAACGGCTCCGACGGCAAGACCTGTCTGTTCGGCGATCTCGGGATATGACATCCCGGCGTCCCAGAGAAGGAGCACTTCGCGATCGCGCGGCGACAGCGTGGCCAGCGCGCGCTTCACTTCCGCTTCCTGCTCCTCGTGATCCATGCCGTCTTCCACATCCGAGTTCTTGGCCGGTGACGCGATCGGTTCGTGCGTCAGGAGCACCAGATGCTTGCGACGGCGGATCGCAGCCCGGGCTTCGTCGCGGGCGATATTGGCCGCCACCGCGAAGACCCAGGAGCGTGGTTTTTCAGGTTGGTGTGCCAGCGCCCGCATGAAAACTTCCTGGGCGAGATCCTCGGCTCGATCCGCATCCCACACCTTGCGGTAGAGGAAGCGAACGACGGCATCGTAGGTTGTCCGGTACAGGCCATCCAGATCGAACGCCATTCCGGTTCTCCTGGCTACAAGTGCAAGTGTACGAATAGTCGGTTTGGTGACGTCCGGGTAGCAGGGAATGCACACACAGGTAGTATGGTAGTCGCCGAGGCCCGAAGGAATGCCGAAAACGGCGGGGCGAGCCTCCTCGGAACGGCCGTCACACTTTGAGACGGGTATTTCGGAAGGCGCACCCAGGATGGAGCCCCGACCGCTTCTCTGGCCACTTGCTGCACATGATCGGCTTCGCCGGGCGCCCGTCGGCGCGGGTCCGGCCGTGGAGTCGGCACGCCCCCGAGGTATCGAGGTACCCGCAGGCCGAGATGATCTCGACCACGAGCCGGTCGTCCTCTTCCCGATCGGTCTTGCAGAGCAGCGGCGACTTGCGTGAGCGAATCAATGCTTCGAGATGCGTGGCGCGTGGCGAGCAGGCGATGTCGACCTGCACGTCGCGGCAGCACGCGGCGCCCTGGCGATTGTCGGCGGTGCGACAGCGCGCGGTCGCGCAGGGATTGGACTGCTCCGCGACAACAGGGAGGGCACGGCGCGCCGGAGCGGCCGGAGGCGCGGCCTCGATCTGCCGCGTCACCAGTCGCTGTCGCTCGACGATCGCAAAACGATCGTCGCCCAGCGCACGCAGTTCGGGTGTCCGCTCCGGCATCTTCAAGCGACCGTCAAAGCCGTGCGCGGTGCAGCGAACCGAAACGGCGTCGTCTCCGGTGGCGAGGAAGCGGCACGGGACGTGGATCGATGCGTCGCACCAGAGTTCGCCATCACGCTCGAACAGCGGTCCGAAATCGATGCGTTCGGTATGGCCAAGGAGCCAGGTCGCGTCGTGATCTTCCTCACCTTCGATCGCGGCGACACGAAGGGTGACATCGAGGGTACGGCAGTGACGACCAAGACGGCGGCAGGACGGGGGCGACATGGGAGCGGAAAGTAGTGGCGACAGTGATGAACAACCACGCTCCCTCTGGGCGCGAAGCAGATTTCTCATTATGTTGTCGCTGCCCGTGAGGCAACGGAATGGAGCCGGACGGCAATCGGGCCACCCGGCGATCAACATCAATTGGATGCGAGGCGAGTTCAGAATGCGTGTTCCTGCGATGGTGGCGGCTGCGGCGCTGCTGCTAGCGGCGTGCGGCGGCAGCAAGAACGGTTCGACGGATACCTCTGCGGCGGCGGCAACGCCACCCGCGGCAACCACGCCCCCGGCGGCGACGCCGGCCGGCACCGGGACGACTCACGAGATCGACATGGTGCAGGAGGGCACGAACAGCTACAAGTTCAAGCCCGACAACATCACGATCAAGCAGGGCGACGTGGTCGTCTTCAAGGGCGTCTCTGGTCTGCAGCACGACGTCTCGTTCTATCCGGACAGCATTCCCCCGGGCGCGGCCGATGTCCTGAACGCTGCGATTCCGAACAAGACGCAGCCTCTCTCGACCGAGATGATCTCCGACGGCAGCCAGGTGTCGATTTCGTTCGCGGGTGCTCCGGTGGGCGTTTACAAGTTCTTCTGCATTCCTCATCAGCCGATGGGAATGCACGGCCAGATCACCGTCACGCAGTAACCGCGCGGCGGGTCAGCTGACGACGGAAGGGAGATGCGGGTTCGCCTGCGTCTCCCTTTTCCGTGCCACGGCCTGATGCGCCCGGTGCCCGGCAAGACCGGCGACAGTCACGCCGAGGATGAGTCCGCACCCGCTGTCGACGGCGTAGTGCATCTGGCAATAGACCACGGCGACGACGAGCATCCCGGTCGGAATGGCGAGAATCGCGCCCCAGCGTGGTGAGGCGCGCCACACGCCGACCGTGGCGGCTACCGTCGCCGCTACATGCGACGACGGGAACGCCGCACCGTACGCGCTCCCACCACGCAACGCCGAATAGACCATCCGCGCCGGGAGATTGGCGACGAACAATCCGCTCGGCCGCGGGAATTCGTAATACGGGCCGGCCACCGGGACGAAGAGATAGAAGAGGTAGCAGATGAGGTAGGTCGTGATCAGCCCGTCAAGGTACGGCTCGAGCGACTCGCCGCGTCCCGCGATCAGCATCACGATCACCGGCACCGCGACGATGAGGTAGTACGACAGGTAGGTCGCGTGGAGGATCGTCGACCAGAAGACGCTCGGATGCATTCGCCACCAGTCGCGGCTCGGTTGCATCCCGAAGATCGCGTGCTCGATCAGCTGGATCTGGTGGTCCCAGGTTCCCGCCGCGCCGAAGCCGTTGAGCACGTCGATCGCGGAGTAGAGCCCGGTGAGGAGGAGCAGGGGATAGATGTTGCGCAACACGCGCATCACCGCGGAATCGCGAGCGTGAACCGTCATCCACGCCAGGGCGGGGATGGCGAGATGTGCCGCGAGCACCAGCGGAATGCCGGGACGGCCGATCCGTGTCAACGCCAGCACCGCAACCAGCACGCCGTAGATCGCAAGGATGCGATCGACCAGCCGCCAGCGTGGTTGATTCCCGTTCAAATCCACCGAGCCTCCCGATACGATGCGAGCGTGTCGGCCAGCCCGCGATCAAGATCCCACGCCGGATGCCACGCGGTTGCCGCGATGAACGGCGCCGGATCCGCGGTCCACGCCTCCTGGTAGAACTCGTGCACCTTGTCGGGATGCAGGATCGACTTCTGGTGGAAGAGATCCGCCCACGCGCCAGTCACTGTCAGTGCAGCGCGTGCGGCCCATTCCGGCAGCGGCAGCGGCATCACCGTGCGCTGCATCAATGCCGCGATCCGTCGCAGCAATTCCGCACCGGTGACGATCTCGGGATGATTCACATAGAAGATGCCGTGCTCGACGGCGTTGCTGCCTGCGGCATCGATCAGCGCGTCGGCGAGATCGCCAACATGGATCAGGCAGACTTCCATCGATCCGTCGCCGAACATCGGCGCGATGCCCCAGCGCACCGCCTTGAAGAGCGGCAGGAATCCGTCGCGGTCGCGGGGACCGTACACCACCGGCGCGCGCACGGCGCACCACGACGGCGCGGCGTCGGCAAGCGCTTTCTCTCCGGCGAGTTTGCTGCGGCCATACATCGTGACGGGATGATCGTCTCCGGCGTCGCGCTTCGGCGTTCCGCGCGTCGATGGTCCCCCTGCCGCCATTGACGACACCAGGACAACGCGGGGCGGTCGCCGTGCCGCCGCCGCTGCATCGGCGATATTCCGTGTCCCGTCGCGGTTGACGCGCATCAGCTCGGCTTCATCGCTGGAGCCAAGCTGTGCCGCGGCGTGATACACGATCTCCTGATCGCGGACGGCGTCGGTCAAAGCTGCGCGATTGGAGAGGTCGGTGGCGACGAGCCGCACGCCCCGGCTGGCGAGGGCTGACGCGCGCGACGGTGATCGCACCGTCGCCGTGACGGTGTCGCCGCGCGCAAGAAGGCGGTCAA
Organism: Gemmatimonadales bacterium; assembly: GCA_036500345.1. NCBI lineage: Bacteria > Pseudomonadati > Gemmatimonadota > Gemmatimonadia > Gemmatimonadales > Gemmatimonadales bacterium. The sequence goes on from DASYCE010000017.1 coordinate 44,565, forward strand.
CGAGGTGACCGCCGACGAAGCCGGTCGCCCCGGTGACCAGGACGTTCATGTCGGACGATCGAGGACGCGGAAGGTCTGGTAGGGTGTGAAGCCGGCCTTGCTCAATCCCTGGATAATGCCGTGGTTGTCCTCGAGGAGCCAGCTCGCCTCGCCCCAGCCGATGCCGCGCTCCGCCGTCTTCGACCAGATCCAGTGATAGAGTGCCGAGTCGATCCCCTTGCCACGCCACTCGGGGACGACGCCGAGGAGGAGGATCCGCGAGCGGGTCAGCTTCTTCATCTTGATCTTGTACAGCATCGTGAGCGACGCCGGAAACATCGCGCCGTTGCGATTGTACCGCAGCGCTTCATTCAGGTCGGGGAGCGTGAGACCGAACGCGATTGCCTTGCCGTCCTTCTCGACGAACGGCACCAGTTCCGGGATCACCACCGGCTTGAACGCCGTCGCGAGAAGATCGATCTCCGCGTCGGTCATCGGGATGAAGCCCCAATTGTCTTCCCAGCAATCGTTGTAGAGCTTCTTGACGAGTTCGACCTCGTCCTTGAACCGCTTCATGTTGAGTGGGCGGATGGTGATGCCGTACCGCTGCTTGAGCAGGGTGACGGCGCGTTCGGTGCGCTCCGGCGGCGTCACCGGGCCGTCGAGCGATCCTCCCTGCAGCGCGATGAGGTCCTTCGCCTTGGTGAACCCGGCGGTCTCGAGAAGGGTGAGATAGTACGGCGGGTTGTGCGGCATCATGATCGAGTTCGGCATGTCGAAGCCGTCGATCAGGAGACCGCATTCATCGTTGACCGAGAACGACATCGGCCCGCGGAGGGTATCGAGCCCACGGGACTTGACCCAGTCGCTGGCGGTCTGCAGCAGTGCCTGCGCGACGGTGAAGTCGTTGATCGTCTCGAAGAAGCCGAAGAATCCGACCTTGTCGTGGTGGTACTCGTTGTGGAGTCGATTGTGGATCGCGGCAATGCGGCCGACAATCTTCCCGTCGCGTTCGGCGATGAAGTAATCGGCTTCGGCGTGCTGGAAGAACGGGTTGTGGGCGCGGTCGAGCAGCTTCTTCACCTCGGCGCGAAACGGCGGGACCCAGTTGAGGTCCCGCCGATGCAAGACGTAAGGCAAATCGATGAAGCGGGCGAGATCCTTCGCCGTCTCGACGCGCCGGATCGCCGGCGCGGTGTTCAGATGACCCCCAGCTCCTTCCCGATTCGCGCGAAGGTGTCGAGCGCGTAATCGATCTGTCCATCACTGTGCGTCGCCATGACGCTGGTGCGCAGGCGACACTGGTCGAGCGGCACCGCGGGCGGGACCACCGGATTGGTGAAGACGCCGGCATCGTACAGCTTGCGCCAGAATAGGAACGTCCTGTCGAGCGGACCGATCAGCACCGGGACGATCGGCGTCTGGGTCGGCCCGATGTCGAACCCGAGCGAACGGAAACCGTCCTGCAGCCGCTTGGCATTGACCCAGAGTGCGTCGCGGCGTTCCGGTTCGCGCTGCATCACCTCGAGCGCCGCGAGGACGCCCGCGGTATTCGCCGGCGGGAGCGACGCGGTGAAGATGAACGGCCGCGAATGATGCTTGAGGAAGTGGATCACCGATTCGTCGGCGGCGAGGAAGCCACCGACCGACGCGAGCGACTTCGAGAAGGTGCCGGCGATGATGTCCACCTCGGCCTGCAGGCCGAAGTGTGCGCCGGTCCCTTCGCCGCGCGGGCCGAGGACGCCGAGGGCATGCGCGTCGTCGACCACGAGGGCGGACCCGTGCTTGCGCGCCAGGCGCACCAGCTCGGGGAGATTGGCGATGTCGCCTTCCATCGAGTAGATGCCGTCGACGACGATCATCGTGCCCTTGCCGCTCGTGTTGCGGTCGAGCAGGAAGGCGAGATGCGTCATGTCGTCGTGATTGAACCGCTCGGTCCGGCCGAAGGCGAGCTTGGCGCCGTCGACGATGCAGGCGTGATCGAGCTTGTCGAGGTAGACGGTCTCGTTGCGGCCGAGGATTCCCGAGATCAGGCCAAGGTTGGCGCCATAGCCGGTGGAGAAGACGATGCACGCTTCCTTGCCCAGGAACTCGGCGAGTGCGGTTTCGAGTTTCTCGTGCAGGTCGAGCGATCCGTTGAGGAATCGCGACCCGGTGCACCCCGATCCGTACCGGTGGAGCGCCTTGGCTGCAGCTTCGAGCACCTTAGGGTGGTGCGTCAGCCCGAGGTAGTTGTTGGAGCCGAGCATCAGGCGCTTCTTCCCCTCGATGACTACTTCCGTGTCATCGGATTCGGAAATCGCCTTGAAGTAGGGATAGAGACCCGCGGCCTGGACTTCACGTGCTGCGGTGAAATTCCGGCACTTGTCGAAAAGTGCCACCTGGGACTGGAGCGTCTCGGTCGCCACGGGTCCTCGCGGAGCTCGGGTGGAACTTCGTCGAATTGGGGGGCAAGTTTGTTGCCTGTTCAAGGACTCAAAATTAGGACCTCGACCATACTGACACAAGCCGAAAACCAGTTTTCATTCGCCCCTCTCCGGCCTAACCCTCTGTGGTTCCTTGTCTTAGCGCTACTCTCGGGATTGGCCGGCCCGGCTGCGGCGCAATACCCGCGCGCCAGGATCGGGGATTTCGAGGTCCGGGGGTTCGACTTTACCCCCAATGGCGCCTGGCGGCGCTCCTCCCGGCTGGTGATGGACGCACGCCGCAGCATGCTCCGCACCGGCGCCGTTGCATCGCTCAACGCGGGCACGCCGCGGACCACCGTGCGGGGGCATTACTTCGTCCCGGTAGTCCCGATCCTCTTCCGCAACGCGACCGCACCATTCTCGGCGCCGCAGTATCAGGACCTCTTCTTCAATCCCGCGCCGGTGGGACGGGCATGGAGCGTCCGCAGCTACTACACCGCGGCGTCACGCGGCAACATCGTCCTCGATGGCAATGTCTTTCCGTGGGTGCCGGTCGACAGCAACGCCGCGTACTACGAAGACGGGTGCAACGGGATCGGTGTGCTGGCGCCGTGTCCGGCGCAGACGCATTCGCGAATGGGAGCATTGCTTCAAGCGGCGCTCGATTCGATCTCGCGCGGACCGGGCGGCGACACGGTGTGGAGCCGCTTCGACAATGACGGCCCCGACGGCATCCCGAACTCCGGAGACGACGATGGCGTGATCGACGTCGTCGCGTTCCTGCAGCCCGGCGTCGATGGAGCCTGTGGCGGGGAAGGGATCTGGTCGCACCGTGGCGGGTTCTCGCTGTGGAACAATGGGCAGCCGTATGTGACCCGCACGCCGCGCCGTGATGCCGGCGGCAATCCGATCGCGGGCCAGTTTCTCACCATCGATTCCTACACGATCCAGTCGGCGGTCGGCGGCGACGACGCCTGCACGGCGTCGCAGATCATGCCGATCGGCACCGTCACGCACGAGACCGGCCACGCCTTTGGCCTTCCCGATCTGTATGACACCGATCCCAATTCGGCGACGCAGGGCGCGGGGGAATGGAGCCTGATGTCGTCGGGGACATACGCTCGCCCGTATTCGCCGTCGTCATTCGACGCCTGGTCGCTGGTGCAGCTGGGATGGGTCACCGTCGACACGCTGGCGAGCGGCACGACGCGGATCGCGGCGCCGGTGCAGACAAGTGGGACCGTGTATTACGCGTCAACCGACGGACCGCTCTATCTCCTGCTGGAGAACCGAGGCAACGTCGGTACCGATACCGCCCAGATGAATCCGGCGTTTGCGCACGCCAAGGTTCCCGGCCTGCTCGCCTGGCTGATCGATGATGCGCGCGTCAGTCAGGGCGCGCTCCCCGTCAATCGCGTCAACACCAGCCCGCACCAGGGGGTCGCGCTGGTGCAAGCCGACGGCCTCGACCAGTTGCGCACGGCGTTCGGCGGAAATCGTGGCGACGGTGGCGACCCATTCCCCGGCACGACCGGCAATCACGATTTCGGATTGATGACGCTCCCCGCGGCGATCGACTGGAACCTGCAGCCGCTCGATATCCGGCTCGACCAGATCGTGGCGCATCCTGATGGAAGCGTTTCGTTCCGGTATCTGCGGCGGGCACCGTCGCTGATCAGTTCCAACGATCCGCTCGCGCACCTGCTCGTCAACGGCTTTTCCACGTCGCGGTACACCGAGGTCGTGGCGCCAGGTGATCCGCTGCAGCTGTCCGCCGATTCGACGCAGCTCTCATTCGACGGACGGAGCGCCGCGCGCTTCGTGTCGTGGAGCGACGGCGGTGACCGGACCCATCTTGCCGTGGCGCGCGCCGGTGCACCCGACTCGATCGCCGCGACCTTCGCCGTGGCGAACCGGTTGCGCATCACAGTGGCGGGGGCGGGAAGCGTGACCTCGAGCGTGAGCGGCGCCGTCGGCTCCGGCGCGTTCCTCGACGCCGCTACCGCCGTCCACCTCGTGCCGGTCCCGGCCAACGGATCGACCTTCGTCGGATGGCGCGGCGATACCGCCGGGACCGGCCTGCTCGACATCACCATGCAGCACCCGTTCGATCTGACCGCGGTCTTTGCCGTCGCCGTGACGATCGACGCCGCCGCCGCCGCGCGCTCCCTCCTCGGCGGGCCGCCGCTCGACGCCGCAAGCGCGGCGTATCTTGATGCGATCGGCAATCAGAACGGGATCTATGACGTGGGCGATTACCTCGCGTGGCTCAACCGGACGGGGCAGCAGATCCCGGCGGCGCTGCAACGGGTGAGGGGATCGTGATGCGGTACCGGCGCGTCGGATGGTTCGCGATGGGCGTGGTGCTCTGCGTGGCGTGCGACAACGGCAGGGCGCACGCCGGCACGCTCGCCGTCGATCTCGTCGCTGCCGGTGCCAACGACGGCGCAATCGTGCTGACGATCAGTGGTGGTCCGGTCACGGCGGTTCATCCTCCCGCGGGTTTCCAGGTGGCGAGCAATGCCAACGCAACGGGCACACACGTGATGGTGACCGGCACAATCGCTGCGGGTACGGTGGCATTCATCGACGTCCCCGACATATCGCGCGCCAGCGCATACGCGGTGACGGTGGATCAGGTGGCTGACCGGGCCTCGTTCGCGCTCCTCGATCCGGCACCATACCGGGCAACGGTGGTGCCGCGGTGACCGCACCGCGCGTCGCGGTGATCGGCGGCGGTCTCGCCGGGCTCGCCGCAGCGGGACGACTGCGAATGCTGGGCATCGAGCCGACGGTATTCGAGCGCGACGCCATCGTGGGTGGCGTGGTGCGGACGACGGTCGAAGACGGATGGATCATCGAGCAGGGACCGTGCCTCGCGGCGGAGCCCGATCCCGCGGTGCGCGCGCTCCTCGACGCAGCGGGCCTCGCGGAGTGCACCGTGCGCGCCGCGGCGTCATCGCGCAACCGATACATCGTGCGCAACGGCGCACCGGTGCCGCTGCCGCACACCACCTCCGATTTTGCGTCATCGCCACTCCTGTCGATCGCCGGCCGGCTGCGACTCCTCAAGGAACGATTCATTGCGCCCGCGCACGACGCGACCGACGAATCGGTCGACGCCTTCGCGCGGCGCCGGTTCGGCGACGAGATGGCAGAACGCGTCTTCGATCCGCTCCTCGCGAGCACCGCTGCCGGTGATCCGCGTGAGGTACTTGCGCGCTATGCGTTCCCCGCCGCGGTGGGACACGAGCGGCGCACCGGATCGGGATTGCAGGGGAGCGCGCGCTCGCGGATGGAAGCGCGGCGGCGAAACCGCGGGGCACCGCAGGCGAGCTGGAGTTGCTCCGCAGGAATGGCCGAGGTGCCACGCCGGCTGGGCGCATCGATCGGCGATGTTCGCACCGGTGTGATGGTCGCTCGCGTCGAAGCCGATGCGACTCACGCAATGATTACCGCCTCCGGCGCGGCAGCCGAGGTGTTCGATGGTGTCGTTGTCGCCGTTCCGGTGACGGCACTCGGCGCGATGCAACTGCAGTGCGCCGCAGCCGATCGGCTCGCCGAGATTGCCACGATGCCGTGTCAGTCGATCGCGGCAGTGTCGCTTGGTTTCCGGCGGGTCGATGTCGGACACCCGCTCGATGCCGGCCGCCTGCTCGTGCCGACAGTGGAGCGCCGTGCGATCCTGTCGGCCGTGTTCCCGAGCTCGCTCTTTGAATCCCATGCGCCCGCGGGACACGTGCTCATCACCGCGTACGTCGGAGGCGCGCGCCGACCCGACGTGATGGAGCTCGACGACTCCGCGCTGCGCGAGCTCGTGGTGTCGGATGTCACCGCGCTGCTCGAGATCCGGGGAGAGCCGGTCGTCACCCGCATCGACCGCTGGCGGGATGGCTTGCCGCAGGCGGTGGCGGGGCACGGTCGCCGGATCGCGGCAGCCGATGCCATCGAAGGAGCCACGGAAACGATCGTCTTCACCGGGAGCTGGCGCGATGGGTTGTCGGTCGGCGAGGTGCTGCTCGGTGGCGTCCGAGCGGCAGAGCGTCTCGCAACCCGCCGGCGGTGGCTCGAGGTTCCGACTTCTCAGTAGGCTCGGCGCGGGGGTGTGAGCGTCGCCGCGTCACTGGCGTCTCCGCGTTACTCACCAGCGGAGAGCCGCCATGTCTGTCGCCCGGCAATCAATCACGATGCGAGGTCTCGCGATCATCCTCTGCGGCATGATGTTCGCCGCGGCGCCGCCGCTTCGCGCCCAGATCGTCGCAACTCCGATGTCGGCAGCCGGTGCCGGACCACGGCTTCCGACACGTCCCAGCGCGGCACGCGTGGACTTGCCGGGAGAGTCGCTCGGCTACCGGATGATGCCCCGACGGCGCGACACGGTGATTCGTCTGTCGACCGCGGCGATCGTCATCGGCGTCGTGATTCTGGTGCTGATTCTGGTCTGAACGCCGGTGCGCGCGATCGCGCCGCCAACGTCATCATGCATGACCACTCCTCGCGCGTGCGCATCACGCGCGAGGCCCCGGATGAGACCAGCACCGCGGCCATCGACCGCACCTTCCCATGTCGAGAAACGACTATTCGCAGTCCCCGCAAGAGTCCGCCGGTCGCCGGCATCCACCGGCACATCTCCGTGACGGCGACGAGGCAATGCCGAGCGAACGCGCTGCGAAGGGGCGACTGAAACCGCGCGACTACCGGCGGCGTGCGCGAGGGAATGCTGGCCCGATCTCGCCGAGCGGCACGCCTTGGCGAGCGGCTCCGGCGGACTGGCGACGCGAGCGCGGCACCGATGACGAGTACGCCCCGGTGCGCCGCGGATCCCCCGACTGAGCCACGACGCGCCGCGGCAAGCGGCGCGATGTGCGTGGCGCGCGGCAACTGCGCGTCCTGTCTCCTGCATTACAGCTCACGCCGATCGTTGCAAGGTGCAGCACGATGCAACGGTCTCACCGGTCACCATGCTGAAAAGGAGTGGAGATGCGAGCAATTCGCATTGCGGTCATTGCGGTACTCGGGGCGAGCGTCCCGGTCGCCGCGCAGGCGCAGTTCTCACTGGGTCTCAAGGCGGGCGCTTCGTTCGCGACGTTGTCGAACAAGGCCCCCGGAAGAGCCGGACCGGCTTTGCCGGCGGCCTGGCGTTCGATTTCCGGGCCAAGGTGATCGGCCTCCAGCCCGAGGTGCTCTACGTCCAGAAGGGGGTCGATTTCGAGGGGACACCGTCGGCGTCGTCCGATGCGCCGCACATCAGCTACATCGAGGTACCGGTGCTGGTGAAGGTGACCATTCCGACGCCGGCGATCGAACCGATGTTCTACGCGGGTCCGTCGGTCATGTTCCGGCTGCAATGCCGGGTCAATGATACGGATTGCGGCGACCAGACCAAGAGCACCGACTACGGCGCGGTACTTGGCGCCGGCCTCCGTTTCGGGGGCGCGCGCGGTTTCACGGTGGAAGGGCGCTATACCTGGGGACTTCGGGACATCCATGACCCCGATGCCGGGGTGAAGAACAATACCCGCACCTTTCTGCTGCTCGCCGGCGTCTCTCTCTAGCTCTTAAAGTGGCGCCCATCCGGGGGCCTGGCGATCGCTCGCCAGGCCCCGGGTGGTTGCAGGTCAATCGGCTTGCGATAGAGTTTACCGCAGCAATTTCCTTCAGGTCCAGGAGCCCGCTGCGATGGCCGCCTCCCCGCTCGAGGATCCGACCACATCGGCAGGGCCGGTTTCGCCCCCAGCAATCGTGGAGGCGAAAAGCGGTCCTCCCGCTCGGCGTGCCGCGTTGCGCTGGCGAATCGCGCTCGCGGGCTCGGCTGGTCTGGTCATCCTGATCGTGGTGTTCGGCCTCACGGTGGTCAACGCCGTGCGCGTGCGCCGATCGCTCGATGACCTGTCGAATCTCCATCTCGCGGCCGAAAGCTTCCGCTCGATCAACAACACCCTGCTGAGCATGGAGTCGAGCCAGCGCGGTTTCCTCCTGACCGGCGATTCGATCGATCTCGCGCCATTCGACACCGCGATGCGCGCCCTGGAGCGCCGCATGGACAGCATGCACCGGGTGCAGTCGGCGTTCCCGGCCGATTCGAGCCGCTTCGAACTCCTCGACTCGCTCGTCGGCGTCCGTCTGTCGCAGATGAATGCGACGATCGCCGCCTTTCATGCGCAGGGAGCAGCGGCCGCCACACGGCAGTTGAATCGGAATCGCGCGACCGGATCGATGGACAGCATCCGCTCGACGCTGCGTGCACTCAATGCGGGCGAGGAAGCGGAGCGGATCAAGGTGCGCACCGTCAGTGCGCGCGCTGGTCAGACCCTCGTCCTGGCCGAATTGCTGGGCGGTGCCTTCGCGCTGGTCCTGCTCCTCGTCGCGCTGCGGCGGATCTTCGCCGACCTGGACGCACGCGAAGGCGCGGAGGGTTCGCTCCGCCGGTCGCAGCAATTCCTCGATTCGGTGATCGATCTCCTCCCGGTGATGGTGTTCGTCAAGGACGCGCGGGAGATGCGGTTCGTGCGGTTCAATCGCACGGCGGAGCAGCTGGTCGGGTTGCCGCGGAGCGCCGTTCTCGGCCGCACCGACGCCGACCTCTTCCCGGCACCGATGGCGGAGGGGTTCCGAACGGTCGACCGCGCCGTCCTCGCGAGCGATGAAGTTCGCGACATCCCCGAAGAGGTCATGGTCGCGTCCAACGGTGCGGTGCGAACGATGCACACCCGCAAGGTGACGATCCGTGACGAGGAAGGGCACCCGACCTTTCTCCTTGGCGTCTCGGAGGACATCACCGCACGGAAGCGGGCGGAGCAGGACATTCAGCGGGCCCGCGACACCGCGGAGTCCGCCAACCGGACCAAGTCGGAATTCCTGGCCAAGATGAGTCACGAGTTGCGCACGCCGCTCAATTCGATCATCGGCTTTTCGCAATTGCTCGAAGAAGAGAGCTTCGGTCCGCTCAACGACCGGCAGCGCCGCTACGTCGGAAACGTCCTGACGAGCGGACGGCAGTTGCTCGAACTGATCAACGACATCCTCGATCTCTCCAAGGTCGAAGCCGGCCGCATGGAACTGTCGCTTGCTGCGGTCGCGCTCGTGCCGCTGCTGCACGAAGCGATCGCCCTGGTCGAGCCGCTCGCGGTGCAATCGCGGCTGCACCTCTCACTCGAGATCGAGGAGCCGCTCCCCGCGGTCCTCGTCGATGCGTCACGATTGCGTCAGGTGCTCTACAATCTCCTCGGCAACGCGATCAAATTCACCGGGCCCGGCGGACGGGTCACGCTGCGTGCCGCATGGACCAGGACGCGCTCGCGCGCGGGAGCGCGGATGATTCGCATCACGGTTCAGGATAGCGGCGTCGGCATTCGGCCCGACGATCTCGAACGGATCTTTCGCGAATTCGAACAGGTGGATTCCGATCCCACGCGCAACCATCAGGGAACCGGCCTCGGGCTGGCGTTGTCCCGCCGGCTGGTCGAACTCCACGGCGGACGGATCTGGGCCGAGAGCGAAGTCGGACTCGGCAGTTCGTTTCATGTCGAGCTGCCGGTGTCACCCGAAGCGGGGGTGGATCGCACAACCTCCCGTTCCTCGCGCGATCAGGTCGCGCCCGACGGGCCGCTCGTGCTGGTGGTCGAGGACGATCCCCATGTTGCCGAACTCGCCCGTGACTGTCTCGAATCCGCCGGATATCGCGTGGCGCATGTGGCCGACGGCGACGTCGTGACCCAGCGTGTGGCGGAACTGTCGCCGGATGCGATCACGCTCGACGTGGTCCTCCCCGGTCGGGACGGACTGGCGGTCCTTCGTGCCCTCAAGGCCGACCCGCGCTCGGCGGCGATTCCGGTGCTGATGATGTCGATCGTCGACGAGCGCGTTCGCGGACTCGCCCTCGGTGCGTTCGACTGGCTGCTCAAGCCGGTCCGCCGCGAGGCGCTCGTCGCCGCCATCCAGCGCGCCGTGACCGGTGCGGCGGCGCGCCATCCCACGGTGCTGGCGATCGACGATGATCCAGGTGCGCTCGACATTCTCACCGCGATCATCGAAGGTGCCGGTTTCCGCGCGGTGACGACAACCGATGCGCGACACGGCCTCGAACTCGCCGACCTCGATCCGCCGGCGGCGATCATTCTCGATCTGGTGATGCCGGGGCTCTCGGGCTTCGAACTCGTCGCGGCCCTCCGCGAACGCGCCGCGACGCGCGAGGTGCCGATCATCGTCTTCAGCGCGCGAGACCTCGACGCCGCAGAACGGGCTCGCCTCGAACAGCAGGTATTGCAGGTTCTCGCGAAGCCCGATACTGGTGAGCTGGTGGCCGCGTTGCGCCGGCTCGACCCGGCGGCTGCACAATGAGCAGCGGCCGCCGCGTCCTGGTGATCGAGGACAATCTCCTCAATCTTGAGCTGGTGTCGGGGGTGCTCGAGTCGTGCCGGTGCGATGTGATCACGGCACGAACCGCGGAGGAGGGGCTCGACCTTGCCGAAACGATGCACCCCGACCTGGTCCTCCTCGATATCCGGCTGCCGGGGATGTCGGGGGAGGCGGCGATCAGTATCATCCGGAGCGATCCGAGGTTGCGCGGCCTGCCCGTGATCGCGGTGACGGCGCAGGTCATGCAGGGCGACGAGGCGGCGGCCCTGCAGGCAGGATTCGACGCGTTCCTCAGCAAACCGATCGACACCAGACGACTGCGTGATCTGGTGGACGTTCATCTCCGAGTGCGGACGCCGCGATGACATCCCCCGAATCGATGAAGCACCGTGGGCGCGTGCTCGTGGTCGACGACCAGGAGCCGAACCGGCAGCTGCTGCACGACATGCTCTCGATTGACGGCCACGACGTGATCGAGGCGGCCGATGGCGTGACGGCGCTGGCACTCGCGGCAACGCGCGATCCCGACGTGATCCTCCTCGACGTGTCGATGCCGGGTCTCGATGGATTCGAGGTGTGCGAACGGCTGCGCCAGTCGCCGGTGACGGCGGCGACGCCGGTCTTGCTGATCACCGCCCTCGATCAGCGCGAAAATCGAATCCGTGGCGTCGCGGCGGGAGCCAACGACTATCTCGTCAAGCCGATCGACCGGGACGAGGTCTCGCTCCGCGTGCGCAACGCGATTCGCATGCGCGCAATGCACCGGACGGTCGAGCACCAGTTTCAGGAACTCCAGCGCCTCGAACGGATGCGCGACGATCTGGTCGTGATGGTGGCGCACGACCTCCGCTCACCGCTCACCGGGCTTCGCGGGTTTCTCGAACTGATGCAGGAAGACGTCGGCCACGAACTCGCGCCCACGTACCTCGAGATGCTGACCGAATCGATCCGGGCGGTGGACCAGCTCAACGGCATGATCGGCGACATGCTCGACGTGAGCCGGATGGAAGCCGATGCACTGCCGATCAACCGCCGGTCGCTCGATCTCCGGCAGGTTGCGGTCGAAGCGCTCTCATCGTTGGGGCCGCAGCCGTCGTTTCACCGGATCCCGGTCGCGATCGGCGGCGATGCAGCCAAGGTCTCGGCGGACGGCCCGTTGCTCCAGCGCGTCGTGACCAACCTGATGGCCAACGCCATGCGCTTTTCGCCGCGCGGCGAAGAGGTTCGCGTCACCGTGGCCGAGGAGGACGGCGGCGGGGTGATGCGGATTCGCGACAAGGGGCCCGGGATCCCGGAAGCCGAACAGGCGCGCATCTTCGACAAGTTCATTCAGATCGGTGATTCGCGGACCACCCGCGCGCGCAGCAGCGGCCTCGGCCTCACCTTCTGCCGCATGGTCGTCGAGCGCCATCAGGGGAAGATCGGAGTGCGCAGCGCGGTGGGGACCGGCAGCGAATTCTGGCTCTGGCTGCCAGCGGTCGAGCGGGGCTGATACCGTATCCTGACGGTGCGAGGCCGGTCGTTCATGTATGAATTATGACCGGGGCGGATTAGCTTGTGGCGCCATTCCTCCACCTGTTCGACGAGGTCGTCGTGCGCGCCCACAGTTCCCGTTTTGCTCACCGGTCGGCCCTGCCGCTCCTGGCCACCGCCCTTGGGGCCGCGTGCAGCAAGCCGGCGCCGATGATGCCTCCGCCTCCCGCCGTCACCACAATGGTCGTCCAGCCGGAGCGCGTCGCCGAGACGAGCGAGTTTTCGGGCGAGGTGCAAGCGGTGCGCGAGGTCGAGGTGCGGTCGCCGGTGGCGGGCGTGATCGTGGCGCAGCCGATTCCCGAAGGCGCCGAGGTGAAGGCCGGAACCGTTCTTTTCCAGATCGACCCGACCACCTACTCCGCGGCAGTTCGTGGCGCCGAGGCGCGCCTCGCCCAAGCACAGGCCGGATACGACAACGCGGTGCGTACCTTGACCCGTCTCAAGCCGCTGCTCGCCGAGCACGCGGTGGCGCAGAAGGACGTTGACGACGCGCAGGCGGCGCAGGAGCAGGGACGCGCCGCGGTGGACGATGCCAAGGCGTCCGTCGACCAGGCACGCAAGAATCTGAACGACGCGACGGTGAAGGCGGAGATTTCCGGTCGGGTCGGCAAGGCCAACATGATGCTCGGCGCCCGCGTCACCGGTCCCGCCGATCTCCTGACCACCATCGATGTCCTCGATCCGGTGCGGATCCTGTTCCGCCCGTCGACACAGCAGATCCTCGCGTGGCGCCGCGATGCGCGCGCCACCCGGGCGCTGCAGGCTGGCGGCTCCGCCAAGATCGAGGTCGTGCTTCCCGACGGGTCGGTCTATCCGGAAACCGGCAAGCTTGACTTCGTTGCACCGGTGGTCGACTCGGCGACCGGGACGCAGGAGTACCGCGCCGAGGTTCCCAATCGCCAGCATCTCCTGGTGCCGGGACAGTTCGTGCGCGTCCGCCTCGAAGGGATCACGCGCGACAGCGCGCTGCTGATTCCGCAGCGCGCCGTGGTGCAATCGCTTGGCCGGCAATCGGTGTATCTCGTCGGCCCGGGCGACACGGTTCGTGCCACGGACGTCCGCGCCACGGCGTGGGTCGGTGAGCGGTGGCTGATCGACTCCGGTCTCGTGGCCGGGGATCAGGTGATCGTCGATGGCGTGCAGAAGGTGCGGCCTGGTGGCGTCGTGCATCCCACGCCGATGGGGACCGACAGCAGCGGGACGGTGCAGCCGCCCGCAGCGTCGTCGGGAGCCGCCGCACCCTCGCCCAAGCCGGGGGCGAAGCAGCCATGACCGTGCATTCGCGCGGCACGAACGGCGAGATCAAGTACTTCTTCATCCGGCGGCCAGTGATGGCCGGCGTGATCGCGATCGTGATCACGCTGCTCGGTCTGGTCTCGCTCAAGTATCTGCCGGTCAATCGCTATCCGTCGATTTCGCCGCCGTCGATCCGGATTACGGCCGTGTACCCGGGCGCGACGGCAGAAGACGTCGCGCGGGCCGTCGCCGCACCGATCGAGCAGCAGCTGTCGGGGCTGCGCGGACTGCTCTATTTCAAGTCGTCCAATTCGAGCGACGGGACGATGAGCCTGCAGGTGTTCTTCGACATCAACCGCAGCCAGGATCTCGCCGCGGTCGACGTGCAGAACGCCGTCAAGCTTGCCGAACCGCAGCTGCCGCAGGAAGTCACCCGCAACGGCGTGGTGATCACCAAGGCGCAGACCGACATTCTCCTCGTCGCGGCGCTTACGTCGGATGACCCGCGCTACGACGCGAATTACCTCACCAACTACGCGACGCTGTACGTCGCGGACGAAGTGAAGCGGCTTCCAGGCGTCGGCGATGCCACGGTGTTCGGCGGCGGGCAGTTCGCGATGCTGCTGCAGCTTGATCCGGAGCGGATGTCACAACTTGGCCTCACGGTCGATGACGTCGCGGGCGCGGTGCGCGAACAGAACGCGCCGGCGCCGGCGGGGCGGATCGGCCGCGAGCCTGCGACACCGGGAACGCAGTTCACCCTGCCGGTCACGGCCGAAGGCCGGCTGACCACGGTCGACCAGTTCAAGAACATCATCGTGCGCGCCGAGAAGAACGGCTCGGTGGTGCATCTGAGTGACATCGCCAACGTGACGCTCGGCGGCCAGAATTCGGATCTGGAAGGCCGGCTCAACGGCAAGCCGACGACGTTCTTCCTGCTCTACCTCCAGCCCGGTGCCAACGCGCTCAACGTCAAGAAGGAACTGGTCACGCGACTTGACCAGCTGCAGGGATCGTTCCCGGCGGGGATTCACTGGTCGATTCCATTCGACACCACGCCGTTCATCGCGGCCTCGATCGAAGAAGTGTCGATCACCCTGCTCGAGGCGATGGCGCTGGTGACGCTGGTGGTCTTCATCTTCCTGCAGAGCTGGCGTGCCACCCTGATTCCGGTGCTGGCGGTGCCGGTCTCGGTCGTCGGCACCTTCGTCGGCCTGCTGGCCCTCGGCTTCTCCGTCAACGTGCTCACCCTCTTCGGGCTGGTGCTCGCGATCGGCATCGTCGTCGACGACGCGATCGTGGTGATCGAGAACGTCGAACGCATCATGAGCGACGAGGGGGTCGACGCGCAGCACGCCGCCGACAAGGCGATGCAGCAGGTCGCCGGTGCCCTCGTGGCGATCGTGCTGTCACTCTGTTCCGTGTTCATTCCGGTCGCGTTTCTCGGCGGGATCACCGGGTCGATGTTCCGGCAGTTCGCCGTCACCATCGTGATCGCGGTGGTCCTCTCCGGGATTGTGGCGCTGACGCTGACGCCGGCGCTCTGTGCGGCGCTCCTCAAGGATTCGCCGGAGCATGCCGAGCACGGCCGCTTCTTCACCTGGTTCAATCGATTCTTCGACCGGCTCCGCACCGGCTACGTCGGCAGTGTCGTCGGCGTGACCCGGCGGCCGCGGACCTTCCTCGCCGTCTTCGGGGTGATCGTCGCCTTGATCGTCGTGCTCTACCACCGCGTGCCGACCGGCTTTCTCCCGACCGAAGACAAGGGATTCTTCGTCGTCGCGGCGCAATTGCCGAGCGGCGCCTCACTGCAGCGTACCCGGGCGGTGGTGCAGCATCTGGAAGGGATCCTGCATGCGGATTCCGGGGTCAACGCCACCGTCGCACTGGTTGGGCTGGACATTCTTTCCGGCGCCAACCAGCCGAATTCCGCGGTGATCTTCGTGGGCCTCAAGCCATGGGAGGACCGCGGCAAGAACGAAAGTGCCGACGCCATTCTCGGTCGCATCAACGGCGCGCTGTATGGCATGCCCGACGCGCTCGCGTTCGCGTTCAACTTTCCCGAAATCCCCGGGGTCGGAACGACGTCGGGGCTGGAGCTGAATCTCCAGGCGCGCGGTGGCCAGGACGTGGTCGCGTTCAACGACCAGGTGAACCAGTTCATGGGAGCGATGGCGAAGCTCCCCGAGGCGACCGGCGCAGCCTCCAACTTCCGGATCGATGCGCCGCAGATCTTCCTCAACGTCGATCGCGACGCGGTGAAGGCGCACAACGTCCAGCTGGGCACGCTCTTCACCACGCTGCAGACGATGTTGTCGACACTCTACATCAACGACTTCAACCTCTACGGCCGCACCTACCGGGTGCAGGCCGAGGCGCTGCCGCAGTACCGGCAATCGCCCGAGGACATCGGCAAACTCTTCGTGCGATCGCAGGACGGCCAGATGATCCCGGTCTCGACGCTCGAGCGCCCGGAGTTTCGCACCGGACCAAGCATTCTCACGCGCTTCAACGGATTCACGTCGGCGCTCGTGACGGCGACGCCATCGCCGGGACACAGTTCGGGAGAGTTGATGGGCGCCGTTGAACACCTGATCGACCGCGACTTCGCGTCGAAGGGGGTGGGATACGCCTACAGCGGACAGTCCTACCAGGAAAAGGTCGCCAGCGGGCAGGGCGGCATGATCTTCGGTCTGGGCATCATCCTGGTCTTCCTGGTGCTCGCGGCGCAATACGAGAGCTTCAGCATTCCGTTCGCCGTGCTTCTCGGCCTCCCGTTCGGCGCCCTCGGCGCACTGATCGGTGTCTGGCTGCGCGGCATGCCGGACGACATCTACTTCCAGGTGGCGCTGATCACGGTGATCGGGCTCGCAGCCAAGAATGCGATCCTGATCGTCGAATTTGCCAACACGTTGCGCGAGCAGGGGCATTCGATCGTTGATTCCGCGCGCGAAGCGGCAAAGGAGCGATTCCGGCCGATCCTGATGACGTCACTCGCATTCATCTGCGGCGTCTCACCGCTCCTCCTTGCCGGCGGCGCAGGCGCGCAGAGCCGCCATTCATTGGGGACCGGCGTCTTCTTCGGCATGCTGATCGCCACCAGCGTCGGCATCTTCTTCATTCCGCTCTTCTTCGCGCTGATCCGACGCGTGTCGGAAGGGAAGCGGAGTCGCGACCACGACGCGGTGCCACCGGCCGAGGTGACGTCATGATCGCGATCCGTTCCATCGGAAGGCGACCGGCCGCGCTGGCCGCCGCGATCGCCACCTGTGGTGTCATCACCACCGGCTGCGCGATCGGGCCGCGGCACATCGTGCCGGAGGTTGTCCCGCAGACGGCGCAGCTGGGGACCGCGCCGACACCGCAGTCGCCACTGTTCGATTCGCTGGCGCGCGCGGCGCAGATTCCGACACCGGCCCCTCCCGGCGCGATCTTCTCGTCGCAACCCGTCGACGCTGCGGCATGGCTCGAGGTGCTCCGCGACACCACGCTCGTCGGTCTGGTGCACAGCGCGCTCACCAACAATCGCGACATCCGCCAGGCGCTGGCGCGAGTCGACGAGTATCGTGCGATGGTCGGATCGGCACGCAGCGAGCTCTTTCCCGAGCTCGACGCCAACGCGTCGGCGAGCTCCAATCAGATCGCCATCGGCGCGTCGCCGCCGATCGCATACAAGGCGATCCGGGCCACCGCCGATCTGCAGTGGGAGATCGATTTCTGGGGCCGGATCCGCAAGGGAGTCGTCGCGGCCCAGGCCGATCGCGATGCGCGGGCGAACGATGAACAGGCGCTGGTGCTCACCGTCGTGAGCCAGGTCGCCGACGGCTATCTTGAACTGCTCGAGTTGCGGGCAGACCTCGCCGTCTCCAATGCGACACTCGCCTCGCGGCAGGCGACGCTCGGGCTGGCGCGCCAGCGGTACACGCAGGGAGTTATCTCGGAGCTCGACGTGCGGCAGTTCGAGGCCGACGTGGCATCCGCGGCGTCGAGCGTCGCGCAGTTCACTCGACAGGCGTCACAACAGGAACACGCGCTGTCGGTGCTGATCGGATCGGCCCCGGTGTCAGTCTCGGCCGGCGGATCGCTTGATTCCGCGATCGTGGCGGTCGCGGTTCCCGATTCGATTCCGGCCTCGCTGTTGCTTCGCCGTCCCGATGTACAGAGCGCCGAGCGCGATCTGGCGGCCGCCACGGAGCGCGTGGGGCAGACGATCTCGTCGATCCTGCCGCGGGTGGTGATCACCGGCGAATACGGTCGACAGGCGCCGTCCACGACCGATCTCTTCGGATCGGATCACGAGATCTACACGTTGCAGGCCGGCGTCTCGATGCCGCTCTTCGCCGGCGGAAGGCAGAAGTCCGAACTCGACGCAGCCCGCGCGCGAGTCGACCAGGCACGCGCGGCCTATGAGAAGGCGGTCCTCACCGCGCTCGGCGAAGCGGCGGATGCGCTCGTCGCGGTCCGTGCCGACCGGGACCAGCTTGCGGCGGTTGCGGCGCAGACGGCCGCATTGCGAGATGCGTATCGGTTGGCGGAACGCCGGTATGAAGGCGGCATTTCCAGTTACCTCGAGGTGCTCGACGCGCAACGCAGTCTCTTCACCGCAGAACTCACATTGACGCAGACGCGCCGACTCTATCTCGAAGCCACGGTGCAGTTATACAAGGCGCTCGGCGGGAAATGGGCTCCAACCCCGTGACAATTGCGGGACCGGGCACCATTTTTCTGTAGGACAAGTTCGAACCCCCACGGATAATCACGTGAGTGATTGTCTGATTCCTCATATGCATTGGAGTGCGTCACTTGTCGGTCATGTTTCTCAAGCAGCTCAAACTGCATCGCGCGTCGCTCGAAGCGCGGATGCAGCGGCAGGGCGGGGCATCGGTCGAGCAGGAACTGGCACAGACACGGCAATTTCTGACCGCAACGAAGGATGAGCGGTGGCGGCGGCAGCTGATCAAGCGGATCAGGACACTGGAGGAATCGAAGCGCGGTTCGGCCGATGCCAGTGACCTGCAGCGGCGATTCCGGATGGTTGATGATCTGTATCAGTACATCGACAAGCATCCGGACTACAACAAGACCCGGAAACGCCGCAAGCCGGCCGGCTGAGCGCACCTCGGGCGCCAACGGATCCCCTTCGTCGGCGCCGTCGGCCGCGGTAGCTTTGGTCGGCCCGAGTACCCGGGGCGTTAGCTCAATTGGGAGAGCGCCGCCTTTGCAAGGCGGAGGTTATCGGTTCGATCCCGATACGCTCCATACCGATACCACTTTCATCCTCCACGCCAGGTGCTCATGCGACGCTCCCTGCTGCTTTGGTCCCGTCCTGCTGCCGGACTCGCCGCGATCGGGTTCCTTCTGGCCGGATGCAGCGGCGGAGCGATGTCGCCGGACAAGGCGAAGCACACGCCGGTGGTCGAGGCCGCCGGCGGCACCCTGTCCGGAGCGGTGCTCGACAGCTGGCTTGTCGCCATCAAGCAGCAGCGGCCCAGTCCGGTCGTCGCCAACGAACTGGTAAGCGCCTGGATCAACTCCGCGCTGGTCATCGACGCGATACGCCACAACGGCCAGTTGACCGATTCAGTCACCATCGATTCGGTGATCCTCCCCGACGCGGAACGAGGCATTGCAGCGCAATACTTTGCCACTCGCGCCGCGGCGCGTCCGGCGGTCACTGATGCCCAGGTCGACTCGCTGATCAACCTCGACCGGGTCCGCGTCTTCCAGCAGATCCTCTTCCGGGCGCCGCCACACGTCGACTCTGCGCAGGCCGCCACGATCGTGGGACACGCTCGCCTGGCGCTGACCCGGCTGCGCGGCGGCGCCGATTTCTCCTCGCTGGTGAAATCGATGTCGGAGGACAGCGCCAGTCGCGCCAACGGCGGCTACATCCCGCCGCTGTCGCGCAACCTGATTCCGCAGCAGTTCTCGACGATCTGGACCCTCCGACCCAATGACTTCTCGTTGATCGTGCAGAGTCCGATCGGCCTCCACATCTTCCGCCGCGCCAACCGCGACGAATCAAAGCCGATGCTCCGCGCGTGGCTCGCTCCGATTCTCGCACGCCATGCCGACTCGCTGTTCGTCGACTCGCTCGCTCGCGCCCATCACATCGCGATCGCTCCGGGCGCGCGGGTCGAAGTGCGCAGCATCGCGCATGAGCCGGTGGTCGCCGCCGCCGGCGCACCGCTGGTCACCTGGGACGGCGGATCGCTCACCCCGGCGGAGGTGCGCAGCGCGATGCTGATGCTGCAGCCGGCCGAACGGGTGGTACTCACCGACGCCTCCGATTCCACCATCACGCAGTTCCTCAAGGGGCTGGCCCGCGAACGGATCACCATCGCCAGCATCAGCACGACGCCGATCCCCACTCCCGAGGCGCGGCGCACCCTCGTGCCGGCGTATCAGCAGATCATGGATTCGATGAAGGCGGCGTTCGCGCGGCTCCCCGCCACCGGCTCCGCGGCAGATGCAGCGACGATGCTGATGGACAGTGTGGTGGCCCAGCGCGCTCGCTACTTCCCGCTGCCCGGCGCCCTCGGCACCATCCTGCGCTCACGGTCGCCGGTCAAGGTGAACCAGACGGCGCTCAACGGCGTAATCGCGGGAGCCGCCGTCGAATGGCAGCAGGTCCACAAGAACGATTCGACGCCGAGCCGCACGCCGACCCGCCCAGCGAAACCGGCAGCTGGACGCAACCCGTCGAATTGAGGGAGCTATGAAGCCACGCCGGCGGCAGCCGGCATGGCGAGGGAACTACAGCGCGGCGGGTCCGTTCTCCACGGCGCGTCGCGCCGACACCGCCAGCAGCTGACGGAGCCGTCGCCGCTCGGCGCGAGGGTAGGGATGCCTGGGCGACAGCCGGGCCCAGCCGTCCGGTCCGTGACCGACCCAGAGGACATCGAGCACCAGCACGAGTTCTCGCGCCAGCACCGCAAGCGGCACCGCGATCGCCACCGACCGCTCTTGCGACATGACCATGTTGGCGCTGCCGGAACTCCGGTCGGCCCAGCTGTGAATCCGGATGTGGACTGCCGTTCCGCGCCGCTCGAAGGTCCATTCGTGCACGCCGGGAGCATCCTCCAGGACCACGGAGGCGCGGTCGGCACCTTCGAGGAGCGTGGCGGTCGCCCGCGCCAGGTCGCCCAGCGCATCGGTCTGGTCGGTTGCCTGCATGGCAACGCGCAGATCGTCGGCCTCGAGGGCGACAACCGCGTGTCCCGGGGATGTCAGCGCAAACCGCAACGACAACGCCATGATGTGATCTCCCTGCCAACAGTATCGACCAGAAGGATGGTGATCCGCAACAGTGAGTGGTGCCGACGGCCCCATGCACCCAGATTGTCCCTTCGATGTCGGAACTTCTCTTCTGGCTTTCGCTTCCACTCCTGCTGGTCCCCTGGGCAGCCTGCGACGACAGGCGCGGTGCCGCCGCCGGACAACTGATCATCGCGGGGCTCGGTCTCGCCGCGCTGCATCAGGGAGTCGGCACGTTGGATCCGCGCGACCTCCACGATCTCGTCGCCCGGTCGGGAAGCGACGCATGGTTCATCGGGCTCACTGCGGGTTTCATGATCAGCGGCGGATGCCTCTTCCCTGATCCGCGGCGCTGGGTTCGCGTGGTGCTGGGCGTGCCACTCATCGCCGCACTCCTGTTTGCCGTCCTTCCCCAGGGCACTGTCGCGCTGCTGACAGGCGCGCTCATCGGCGTGCTGCCGTGGCTCGCGGGACGTTTTCTCCTGTCGCGTGGCTGGGTCCGCGGCCGGCGCGGCGAAAGCGACGTGGTTGCCGATGCGGTGCCTGCGCCGCTGACGCATCCGTTGTTGCGCCTCGACCGGCGAGTGCCGTCGTTGCTCCTCGCCACCCTGGTGATGATCGCGGCGCGCTTCGGCCCGATCGTCGTTGCGCTCGTCGCACTGGTGGCGCTGGTGTGGCGGGAATGGTGGCTCAATGCCGACACCGCTGCACCGCGTCCGCTACCGTTTCTTCCGCTGCTCGCGTCATTGGCGCTCGGCGTCTGGGGGTGGCTGGCAATGACGATCGCCGGCTCGCCCGGGACGTCGCTGTGGGCGTTCGGTTCGACGGCGCCGGTGTCGGACGCCGCCTCCGAATGGCTCGCAGTGATCGCGATCGCGTGGATGATCGCGATGCTGCCGCCATGGCCGATCCGCCAGCTGTTCCGGTCGCGGATCCTCCCGGTGGTTGCGGTCGCCGTGGTCGAACTCGCCGTCACCCGCGGGAGCTCCAGCGGGCTCGACCACTGGCAGCCGCTCCTGACGCTGTGCCTGGTGGTTGCCGCGATCGGCGCCTCGATCCGCCGCCACCCCGATGGTCTGGCCGCGGCACTGGTACTCCTCGCGGCGACGCGAGCAGGCCCGATGAGCGTGATTGCCGCCTCGCTCGCCGCACTGATTCCGATCGGCCGGCGGCTGGTGCGCCCGGGGCGGGCGTACAGCGTCTACGTCGGAGTGACCGGTGCAATGATCGTCGCCTCGGTGCTGCGCGATCAGGTGCTCCTCGCGGTGATGCTCGGGATGGTGCTCGCCTCCGCGGCCAACGCGCTCGATCACGTCGTTGCTGGACCGTCATAGATGGCTCATCTTTCGAGCCCATCTCACCCGCGCAGGAGCTGACCGATGGCCTTCACCTTGCCGCCGCTACCGTACGACTACGCCGCGCTCGAGCCGCACATCGATGAACAGACGATGCGGATTCACCACGACAAGCATCATGGCGCGTACGTCAACAATCTCAACGCCGCGCTGGAAGGCGAGACCGCGTTGCAATCTCTGTCGGTCGAACAGCTGCTCGCGGACCTCAATCGCGTCCCCGAAGCGAAGCGCGCGGCCGTCCGCAACAACGGCGGCGGCCATTACAACCACACCATGTTCTGGGAACTGATGACACCCGGCGGAGCCGACGCGCCCGACGGCGACCTCGCCGCCGCGATCGACAAGACTTTCGGCGGTCTGGCCGGGTTCAAGGAGCAATTCGCCAAGGCCTGCGCCACCCGGTTCGGCAGCGGATGGGGATGGCTGGTCCGCGGTGCGGACGGCAAGCTCGCGATCGAAAGCAGCGCCAACCAGGACGCGCCGATCATGGAGGGAAAGCATCCGCTCCTCGGTTGCGATGTATGGGAGCACGCCTACTACCTGAAGTACCAGAACCGTCGTCCCGATTACGTGACCGCATGGTGGAACGTGGTCAACTGGACTGTCGTCGGGAAACGGTTCGCCGCCAAGTGAGTCGCTGATGGCCACGTCACATCCCGCGGTCGGTTCGCCGGCCCCCGATTTCACGCTCAAGTCGACCTCCGGTCAGGAGGTCACGCTGTCGTCGTTTGCCGGACGCAAGAACGTCCTGCTGGCGTTCTTTCCGTTGGCGTTCACCAGTACGTGCACGACGGAGATGCGTGCCTTCACCGACGATATCACCCATTTCGAGAGCAAGGACACCATCGTCCTCCCCATCAGCGTCGACTCGACCGCGACGCTCAAGGAATTCAAGGCGAAGTGGCAGATGACCTTCGACCTCCTCAGTGATTTCAAGCGGGGCGTGTCGCGACTGTACGGTGTGCTCGACGAGGAGGCGTTCTATTCCAGGCGTGCGTACATCGTGATCGACAAGCAGGGGATCACGCGCTGGGTCTGGGAAGAGAAGAACGCGGGAGATCGGCGAGAGAACGCCGAGCTGCTCGAGGTGCTGGCGCGGCTGGGGTAGCGCGCCGGCACTTGCATCAGACCGGCGTCGCGCCACCTTCCAGACGTGCGGTTCACCCGGATCATTTCCCCCTTGTCGCTTCTCATGGCCATGGCGTGCCACTTCCAGGATCGGACCCCTGGCAGTACGCGCCATGACGAAGCGGCGTTGCAGTCGGCTGCCACGGCGTTCTATCAGGCGCTGGGACGTGGCGACTCTGCTGCGCTCCGTCGCGTCACGCTGCCGACCGCGACGGCGCTGATCGCGCCCGACCGCGGTCCGGCGGTGCAGATCCCGGTCGCAGCCCTCTTCGACGCCAGGGAGCGGCGGGAGCAGTCGGGGGGCGCCCGGATCGCCCGAACCGAACTGCACCCCGATGGCGATGTCGCCACCGTGCGACTGGTGGTCGTGGCGGGAAGTCTCGACGGCCAGGGCGAATACGAAGCCGCGGATGTGCTCACCCTCGCCCGCCGGGACGGCGGCTGGCTCGTCGCGCACGCGGTGCTCGGCACGTGGCGGATCAGGTCGGCGCCGTGACCGATCCCGGCCGGATGGTGCCGCCGCCGCTCGCCGTCGTCGCCGGCGCAGCTCGCGCACTGGCGAGCGTCGATACCCCGACCGAGCGGCTCAGGGCGCTCTGCCAGCACCTGCGCGCCGCGTTACCGGCAGCCGAGGTGCGCTTTCGCGCCGGGGCCCGGCGCACCGACCGCACGGGCGCGGGCGACGGCGCGATCTCCGGCCTGGTGCCGCTCACGGTGTCGATTCCGTGGCGTGACGGCCGCGTCGCGGTCCTCGAAGTCGTCGACTCGCCCCGTCCTCTTGCCGAGCTGCGTCCGATCGTGGAAACGATCGCCGCCCTTCTTGCGACGGTCCTCCCCGCGTTCGATACCGATGAGCACGATGACGGTGGCGTCGTCAGCCGCCTCCACCGGCTCACCATCGATTCGTTGCCGGTCGGCCTGTATGTCGTCGATCGCGAATACCGCGTCGTGCTCTGGAACCGCAAGCGCGAAACCGGCACTCAGGGGTTGCGTCGAGGTGACGTTCTCGGGAAGCGGGTGCTCGACATCCTTCGCCGCCAGCCGCCCGAGGTGCTGCGCGCCGAATTCGATGTGGTCTTCGCCACCGGCGACGTCCGCGTGAGCGAGCAGGACGTGCATGTCGGCAACGAGGTGCGCACCTATCGGACCTCGCGCCTGCCGATGCGGCTCGACGGCACGGTCGTGTCGCATGTGATCACCATCGGCGAGGATGTGACGGAAACCCGCGCCATCCAGCGCGCCATGCACCAGACCGAAAAGCTGGCCGCCGTCGGACAGCTTGCGGCCGGCGTGATGCACGAGATCAACAATCCGCTGGCGACGATCGGCGGCTGCGTGGCGGCGATCGCATCACGCGTGGAAGGGGCCGAGCCGGTGGTGAAGGAGTATCTCGAGATGATCGAGAGCGAAGTGAGCCGCTGCACCAACATCATCGACGGCCTCCTCGACTTCTCGCGTGCGGGGCGCGCGGCGGGCTCCTTCGAACCCGCGGACGTCAACGCGCTGCTCGACCGGACGCTGGCACTCCTCAAGCACCACCAGCGATTCCGCCGCCTCAACGTGACGCGCGAGTACCAGGATCCGTTGCCGCGCATCTCCGGCAATTCCGAACGGCTGATCCAGGCGGCAATGGCGATCCTGCTCAATGCGGCGGATGCCACGGGCGGCAAGGGGAATGTCGTGGTGCGGACCCGCTCCGAGGGATCGTCGGTCGTGGCGGAGTTCGAGGACGACGGTCCCGGTATTCCAGCGGACGTGGTGCCCAAGATCTTCGACCCGTTCTTCACCACCAAGGGGCCGGCCCGCGGCACCGGACTCGGCCTGGCCATCTGCTACGGCATCGTCGCCGATCATCAGGGAGAGCTCGATGTGCGCAGCGAACCGGGGATCCGCACCATCTTTCGCATGACAATCCCGGCGATGGAAGAGGAGGCCGCGTGAAATTGCTGGTGGTGGAGGACGACAAGACCGTCGGCCAGTACGTCAAGCGCGGCCTCGAGGAGCAGCAGTACATCGCCGACTGGGTCACCGACGGCGCGGAGGCGTTGCGGGTGGTGTCGGCGGTGCCGTACGATCTCATCATCCTCGACCTGCGGCTCCCGAGCATGAACGGCCTCGAGGTGCTGCGCACGCTGCGCGATCGCGGTCTCACGCTGCCGGTGCTGGTGCTCACGGCACAGGATTCGGTCGAATTCAAGGTCGACGCCCTCCGCGCCGGCGCCGACGATTACGTCACCAAGCCGTTCTCGTTCGAGGAACTCCTCGCGCGCGTGGAAGCGCTGTCACGCCGCCCCAAGCAGCTCACGGCGCGGGCACTCCGCGTCGCCGACCTCGAACTCGACCTCGAGTCGCGCGAAGTGCGGCGCGGCACGACGCCGATCGAACTCACCCCCAAGGAATACGCCGTCCTCGAGTACCTGATGCGCCACACCGGCCGCGTCATGTCACGGACGCTGATCACCGAGTACGCCTGGGATTATCACTTCGATCCCGGGACCAACATCGTCGACGTGGTGATCAACCGGCTTCGCAAGAAGATTGACGCCGGCTTTCCCCGGAAGCTGGTGCACACGGTGCGCGGCGTGGGATACGTGGTGAAAGGGTAGATGCAGTCGATCCGCATCCGGCTGGCGAAATACTATTCGCTGGCGTTGACGGCGACGATGGCCGCATTCGGTGCGGCGGTGTACTGGGAGCGGACGACCACGGCACCGCGCGAGGCCGAACTGCAACTCGATCGCGCGCTGGAGAGCGAGAGCACCTCGGCGACCCAGGTCCTGCGGCAGCAGGCGCGCACCCTCACGCCTGCCGTGCGCGCGACGCCAACCTCGGTCGATACGCTGATCAGCGGCGCGCGCCCCTATCTCAGCGCGATGGCCGACTACGTCTTCGTCGTCAATCCGCGGGGTGGCGTGGTGTACTCGTCACCGTCGGTGCAGTCGCTCTCCGAAATCGCCGCGGTGCAGATCTCGTCGCTGCTGGTGCGCCGGCCGCTCCCCTCCGGGATCGGCAATCTCGACGGCGGCGCCAATCAGCCGCCGCTCCGCTTCGTCCTCACCGCGATCGATTCTGTCGATGAACTCGGCGGCGTCCTGGTGGCGGCGCGACGCGACGTCTTCTCGGCCGACCTCCAGAACATGCTCGTCTCGATGCTGATGATGGCGCCGCTCATCATCGTCACGTCGGGCGCGCTCGGATACTGGCTCGCCGGTCGTTCGCTACGTCCAGTCGAAGTGATGATCGAGGAGCTCGACGACATTCAGGACGGTACGTCGCTCAACCGCCGGCTCGCGGTGCCACAAGGCGAAGACGAACTGTCGCGGCTGGGGCAGAAGCTCAACGACATGCTCGGCCGCGTCGAACAGTCGTTCGTGGCGCTCAGGCGCTTCACCGCCGACGCGTCGCACGAACTCAAGACGCCGCTGATGGTGCTCCGGGCCGGCGTCGAACGCTCCCTCACCCACCCGAAGACGCCGGGCGACATCGTCCCCGCGCTCGACGAAACGTTGCGCCAGGTCAACCAGATGAGCGAACTGGTCACCAACCTGCTGACGCTGGCCCGGGCCGATGAGGGACGGGCGTCGCTGGCGCTCGTCGAGGTCGACCTCCGGACGCTGATGGCCGAGGCGGCGGAAACGGCGGAGATTCTCGGCGCCGAACGCGGCGTCGCGGTCAAGGTCGAGCAGCCGCCGTACGCGGTGAATCTGCCGGTGGACGCCGGGCGCATTCGTCAGCTGATGATGAACCTCGTCACCAACGCCGTGCGCTACACGCCGGCCGGCGGGAAGGCGACGCTCCGGATCGTCGACGGCCCCGAGACCGTCACGATCGCCGTCCAGGACACCGGGATCGGCATCGCGCCGGGTGACCTGCCCAACGTCTTCGAGCGCTTCTGGCGGGCCGATCCGGCCCGGTCGCGCACCGGCGAACACCCGGGAACGGGCTTGGGACTGGCGATTTCCAAGTGGATCGTGGAGGCGCACGGCGGAACGATCTCTGCCCAGAGCCGCCCCGGCCGCGGGTCGACCTTCACGGTCGTCTTCCCCAAGCCGGTGACCACGCCGCCAGCATGACCCCCGGTGGTGGTCGTCGCGTAATCCGGTTGTCATGGAATTGTCATCCCGCGGTGACTCCGGCGCCAAGTGGACCAGACAGATTCTTTCAGCGCTGGAAAACAGTTCCCTTGGTGGAGACCAACCGCATGTTCGATAACCTCATCGAATCGAAGCCGAAGCGCGAGCGATCCTTGGGACAGACGATCACCTCCGTGATCGTTCATGTGGCGCTCATCGCCGTTGGTGTGAAGCTGACGAGTGGCGCGGCCGAAACGGTGAAGAAGATCCTGGCGGATACGCACATGGCGTTCCTGCAGCCGCCACCGCCGCCACCGCCGCCACCACCGCCGCCACCGGATCAGAAGGTGATCGTCTCCAACAACCCGCCACCCAAAGGGTTCCAGACGATCGTTCCGCCGAAGGTCGTGCCGACGGAGATTCCGCCGGTCGATCTCAACCAGAAGTTCGATGCCAAGAACTTCTCGGGCAAGGGCGTCGAGGGCGGCATCGCGAATGGTGTCATCGGTGGTACCGGTCCCGTGACGACGCAGGAGACGTACACCGACATCCAGGTCGATGACCCGGCGGCGCAGACTGCCTGCCCGCAGCCGAAATATCCGCCGGCGTTGCGGACGGTCGGCGTGCAGGGCTCGGTCACCTTGCGGTACGTCGTCGGCATCAACGGCAAGACGGAATCAGGCTCGGTCCAGGTCGTGAGCAGCACCAACAAGGCGTTCGAGGAGCCGGCGATCGAAACCATCAACGCCTGCACCTTCAAGCCCGCGAAGATCAAGGGCAGCGCGGTGCGGCAGCTGGTCGAGCAGAATGTGAAGTTCACCATCGGGGGATGAGGCGGCGCTTCGCCCCAGTTTCACGACGCGCCGCGCCGTCGCGGCCGCCAACCATCAGCACGAAAGGCATCAAGATGAACGTCAGTTTGCTGAACATGTGGACCCAGGCAGGGACGTTTGCCAAGGGGATCGTGATTGTCCTGCTGGGCATGTCGATCTTCTCCCTCACCATCGTGGTGCAGAAGCTCATCAAGGTGAAGAAGAGCGAAAGCGGCACCCGCCGGTTCGCCCCGCAGTTCTCGCGCGCGATCCAGGAGGAGAACCTCGACCAGGCGATCACGCTCGCGGAGAAGAATCGCGATTCGCACGTCGCCCGCGTGCTGGGCGGCGCACTCTCCGAGGTGAAGCCGCTCCTGCGTGACCGTGCCACCGTCACCGCCGCCGACATCAACTCGGCCGAACGCGCCGTCGAGCGCCAGATGCTGATCGTTCTCGCCGAATTCAAGCGCGGCTCGGGCGTACTGGGCACTGTGGGCGCCACCGCGCCGTTCGTCGGCCTCCTCGGCACCACGATGGGTATCGTCGACGCGTTCCAGTCGATGTCGTCGGCGGGTGGCGCATCGGGTGGCCTCGCCGGCATCGGATCGGGCATCGCCGAGGCGCTGATCACCACGGCCATCGGCCTCATGGTGGCGATTCCGGCGGTGTGGGCGTACAACTACTTCACCACCAAGGTCGAGAACCTCACCGTCGAGATGACCTACACCTCGAAGGAACTGATCGACTACCTGATCAAGAGCGTGGGGAGCGAGTTCGGCCGCTCGATCTTCACCAAGGAGTTCCAGGCGACGAAGGCGGTGAGTGGCAGTGGCCATATCCACAGCTAGTGGCCCGGGGAGGGTCAACGCCAACATCAACGTCACGCCGATGATCGACGTGATGCTGGTGCTCCTGATCATCTTCATGATCGTGACGCCGCTCCTCGAGGCCGGTTTCAAGGCCACGATGCCGACCGCCGCGAACACGGAGCAGAAGCCGGAGGGCGATGACGAGATCACGCTCGGCGTCGACGAACAGGGGAACTATTTCCTCAACAAGCAGCCGATGTCGAAGCAGCAGGTCGAGTCGCAACTCACATCGATGTTCGCCACCCGGACCAAGGACAAGCTCCTGTACTTCAAGGCGGATGAGGGGCTCAAGTATTCCAAGATCCAGGAAGCGATCGAAATCGGGCGTCGCGCCGGAGCTCGTCAGCTGGTGGCCATTGTGGAGCACCACGGCGGCCTGATGGGCGGCGACGACAAGAGCAAGGGGAAGTAACATGGCAATGTCGACCGGGGGCTCGGGAGCGATCAATTCCGAGCCCAATGTGACCCCGATGATCGACGTGCTCCTGGTGCTGCTCATCATCTTTATGGTGGTCATCGCCATGGGACGCACGGCGGTGGAGATCACCATTCCGCCGCCGGACACGGCGACCCGCAGCACGGCACAGTCGGACCAGATCGTCCTCGAGTTGCGTGACGACGGGACGTACTGGATCAACGGGACGCAGTACAGCAAGGCCGATCTCGGCCCCGGAATCAAGACGATCTTTGATCCGCGGCCGGCCAAGCTGATGTTCATCAAGCCGGGCCAGAATCGTATCTACGCCGACGTGATCTCAGCGGTCGACGTGGCGAAAGGATCGGGCGTCGAAGTCGTGGGTGTCACGCCGATCGAGGCGAACTGACGAAAGGGCCGCGCATGCCGGCCGACCTCGACAACACGGACGCGGGCGCTTCCAAGGGAAGTGTCCGCGTCCATGCTTCACTCCCCGGCAACGACCGGCGCTCACGTCTCGCGCCGGTCATCTCTTTTCTCGTGCATGCGTTGTTGATCTATCTGGCGCTCCGGGTCACCGCCGCCGTCGTCCTCCCGGCACACAGCGCTGTCGGCGACGCCATCCAGCTCGTGATCGGTGGTGGCGGGGGAGGGGGAGGCCAGCGCGGCAGTGCCTTCCACGCGTCGACTCCGCCACCGCCACCGGTTACCCCGCCCGTGGTACCGCCTCCACCCCTGCCGCCACCTCCGGTGCCGACGGTGATCCCGCCCCCGCCGCCAGTGCAACAGCAGGTCGCACCGCCGCCCGCTGCGCCCGCACCGGCGTCAGACCCGGGCGCCGCTGCCGCCGGAGCGGGGACTGGCACGGGCGGTGGCACCGGCAGCGGCATTGGAACCGGAAACGGGAGCGGTGAAGGCCCCGGCTCGGGGAGCGGGAAGGGCGGGGGCAACGGCGGCGGTACCGGTGGTTTTCCGCCCGAGCCGAAGCAGATGATCCTCCCGCCATTCGACAACACGCCGAAACAGCTGCGGGGCAAGCCGATCAACGTGACGTTCACCGTGTCTGCCGACGGACAGGTCACCGACCTCGTGATCTCGCCGGCGATCGAGAACAAGGATTTCGCAAAGCATTTCGACGAAATCATGCGCAAGTACCGCTTCAAGCCCGCCCGCGACGCGTCGGGGAAGGCGGTTCCGGGCGTTGTAACCATCTCCGTCACGCTATCTTACAAGTAGATGACCCTCTTTCAGCGAAAGCCGATCGCCGCCGAAAGCGACCGGGGTTTGATCCGAACACTTGGTTCGGGCGACCTGATCATGCTCGCCATCGGCGCGGTGATCGGCGCCGGCATCTTCGGGTCGATCGGTTCCGCCGCCGCAGGCCAGGTTGACGCCGCCGGTCACGTGATTCGGGTGGGCGCCGGACCGGCGCTGGTCCTTTCCTTCCTCCTGCTCGGTGCGGCGTGCGCACTCGCCGGACTCTGCTACGCCGAACTTGCCGCGATGATTCCGCAGGCGGGGAGCGCGTATGCCTATTCGTATGCGACGCTCGGCGAAATCGTCGCGTGGATCATCGGGTGGGACCTGATCCTCGAATACGCCGTCGGCAACGTCGCGGTCGCCATCTCATGGGGCGACTACTTCAAGTCGCTGACCGGAGACTGGCTGCACCTGCCGGCGTGGCTCACGACCGGTTATCGAACGGCGCTGCTTTCGTCAGATCCCGCGGTGCACGGGCTGCTGCAGTCGGCGCCGCACATCGCCGGACTCGCGATCCTGATCAACATCCCGGCCTTCGCGATCGTGATGCTGATCACCTGGCTGCTGCTGATGGGGGTGCGGGAGAGCGCCCGCGCCAACAACATCATGGTCGGCATCAAGCTGCTCGTGCTGGCCCTCTTCATCGTGATGGGGATGCAGCACATCAACCCGGCCAACTACCACCCGTTTGCTCCCAACGGCTTCCGCGGCATCCATCAGGGCGCGGCGATCGTCTTCTTTGCCTACATCGGTTTCGATGCGATCTCGACCGCCGCCGAAGAGACCAGGAATCCGCAACGCAACCTGCCGATCGGGATCATGGGCGGACTGGCGATCTGCACCGTGATCTACATCATCATCGGCAGGGTCCTCACCGGGATGGTCCCGTCGAGCCAGCTCGCCACCACCGCCGACCCGCTGTCGTACGCGCTCGCGGCGACCGGCCTCACCAGCATCTCCAAGATCGTCGCTCTCGGCGCGATCTTCTCGATGTCGGCTGTGCTGCTCGTCTTCCAGTACGGCCAGCCGCGCATCTTCTTCTCGATGGCGCGCGACGGCCTCCTGCCGAAGTGGGCGGCGAAGATTCATCCGAAGCACCGCGTTCCGCACGTGACGACGCTGGTGACCGGACTGTTCGTTGCCGGGTGGGCGCTGATCGGTGACGCCGGCGAAACGTACGATCTCACCAACATCGGAACGCTCTTCGCGTTCGTACTGGTCTGTCTCGGTGTTATCGCGCTCCGCCACCTCGAGCCCGAGCGGCCCCGCCCGTTCCGCGTGCCGTTCGTGCATGGGGTCGGGATCCTCGGCGCGGTGCTCTGCATCATCACGATGTTCGGGCTTCCGCACCTGGCGTGGGTCCGGTTCGGCTGGTGGCTCGCCATCGGATTGCTGCTGTACATTGCCTACGGGTACCGGCATTCCGTGCTGCGCACCGGTAAACAGGTCATCACCGACACGCTCGACTGATCGGAACGGCACGTTATGCGAGTCCTGCTGGTCGAAGACGATCCTGAACTCTCTGCCGCAATCGCCGCAGGGCTGCGGGAGCACGATGCCCCTGTCCGATGTGCGGCGACGTACGATGACGGAGCGCGGCTGGCGCGCGAGGGAGAATTCGACGTCATCATCCTCGACGTCATGCTCCCCGGCGGTTCCGGATTCGAGCTCTGTCGTGAACTGCGGGCCGAAGGAATCGCGACGCCGATTCTGATGCTCACCGCGCGCGACGCCGTCGACGACCGGGTGGAGGGCCTCGACGTCGGCGCCGACGACTATCTCACCAAGCCGTACGCCTTCCCCGAGTTGCTCGCTCGTGTGCGTGCGCTGGCCCGCCGCCGGCGCGACCTCGAACCCGAGACGGTCGAGATCGCCGATCTCGTCGTCGACCTCCGGACCCGTCGCGTGGCCCGCGCGGGGCACTCGATCGAACTGACGGCGAAGGAATTCGCCCTGCTCGCCTGTTTCGTGGAGCATCGCGACCGGGTGATCGATCGTGCCGCCATCACGACGTATGTCTGGGACGAGAACCACGATCCGTTCACCAACGTGCTCGAAGTCCTCGTCAAGCGTCTCCGCCGCAAGATCGACGACGGCTTCGAGCCGAAGCTGATTCATACTTTCCGCGGCGCGGGTTACCGCCTCGGAGTCTAGGGCCGCCGATGCCAACTGCGTCGCTGGGCCAGCTCCGCCTGCGGCTCACCCTCTGGTATCTCTCCACCCTTTGCGGCATCCTCCTCCTGCTCGGTCTCGGCCTCTTCCTCACCATCCGGCATCAGATCAGCGATCAACGCGAGGCGTCACTGCGTCAGGCGGTGGCGCTGGTGGAGCGAGCCGCCCGGACGCGCGAACGAGAATCGGGGGCGCAGGGACCGGTCACGGACGCGGTGCAGGAACTCCGGATCCCGGGGCGGACGCTCTACCTGCTCGACACCGCCGGCGTTCCGATCGTGCCGCAGAACGCGCCGGATTGGGTTCGCGAAACGGCACAGCGGGCCGCGGTGCGCGGCGCCGCCGACATCATCCGTCACGTCCAGAACGAGGGGATGCGTGATCTCTACGCCGAACGCTTCACGCTCCCCGGCGGAGGCTCGATGGTCGCCGCCGCGGCGGGTGACCTCGTGGAGCTCGAGGAGCGATACGCGTCGCTCATCGCGGCGTTCGGTGGCGCGGCCGTGGTGGCGCTCCTCCTCGTGCTGTTCGGAGGATGGCTGCTGGTGCGCAAGTCGACCGACCCGATCGAGCAGGCGATGCAGCAGATGCGTCAGTTCATGGCCGACGCGGCCCACGAACTGCGCACGCCGATCGCCGTGCTGCGGACCCGTGCCGATGTCGCCCTGCAGCGTGACCGCGATCCCGCGGCGTACGTGACGGCGCTGCACGGCATCGAGGCGGAGAGCCGCCGCATGAGCCGCATCGTGGACGACCTCCTGACCCTGGCGCGCGCCGATTCCGGTGAACGCACGATCGCGCATGACCGCGTCTTTCTCGACGACGTCGTGGCCGACGCCGCGAGTGCGGCGGAGGCGATCGCTACCGCCCGCGGCATCACGGTCACGCTCGCGGAATTCGACGAGGCGCCGGTCAGCGGCGACGCCGAACTCCTGCGACAGTTGATCATGATCTTCCTCGACAATGCCATCAAGTTCACTCCCCCCGGCGGGCGGATCGAAGTGCGCGTGGGCCGCCAGGAAGACCACGCCGTCGTCACCGTTGCCGACACCGGTCCGGGTATCGCGGCCGACCAGGTACCGCACATCTTCGAACGGTTCTACCGTGCCGATCCGGCGCGTCCGCGCGATGCCTCCCCGGCGGCGGGCGGCGCCGGACTCGGGCTCGCCATCGCCAAATGGATCGCGGAGGCGCATCGCGGCACCATCGACGTGGACTCACAGATCGGTCACGGAACCGCAATCAGTCTCCATCTCCCCGTGATGGAGCCGGCCTCGTCGGTGTCATCGTGATAACAGGTGAGCGTCACTAGGCTGGGAACCACACGCCCGGGGTCGACCCCGGCTCCACTGTCACCGCCGTCGAGGATATGCAACGGAGCAACTTCTGGAGTGTCGCGCTCGCGTGCACAGTGGCGCAAACCGCGGCAGCGCAGCAGCAACCGATGGTGACTCGCACGGCCGCGATCGGTCGCGCGGTTGCGCAGAATCCGCGCGTCGCCGCGGCGATCGCTGATACCGTTGCGGCGGTTGCGCGTCTCGGCACCGCGCGCGCACTCCCCGATCCGACACTGTCGGCGAGCTACACCAAGGACATTCCGCGCTATCATGTCGCCGCCGAGATGCCGGTGGACCAGCTGTGGAATCGCGGTCCGCGCGTCGCGGCCGCGGCGGCCGATCTGCAATCGACCCGATACAAGTTGCGATACGAGGTGGCGTCGGTCACGCTCGACGTCGACTCGTCGTACACTCACGCCCTCGCGGCGATGGCGCATTCTCGGTTGTCGGCACGCGACGCCTCCGACGCCGATTCACTGCGCAAGATGGCCGCGGAACGCCGCGACGCCGGCGATGCCAGTGATCTCGACGTCGAACTGGCGGCGCTTGCCGCGGGGCAGGCGGCCAATACCGCGGCCTCCGATTCACTGGAAGTGACGGCGTCGCTTCTCGAACTGCAGGGTCTCCTCGGCAGCGCCGCCGAGACCGTATCGATTGCGCTGGCCGACTCGCTCCAGCCAACGGATACGGCCGGGGTAGCCGCCATGGGAACGGGCGCGCCGCCGTTGCTGGTGGCGAGCGGCGCGTCGGAGGTCGAGGCCGCAGCGGCGAATATCCGCCTGCAGCATCATCTCGTGCTTGGCAGTCCGGCGCTGACCGCGGGGTTTGATACCGGCGATCCGACCGGCGATGAACCCGGTATCCTCCCCACCTTTGGTGTGTCGATTCCGCTGCCGATCTTCAATCGCAATCGGGGACCGATTGCCGAAGCGAATGCCGCGCGCGATCGCGCCGTCGCGGATCTCGCCACTGCCCGTCTCGAGAGCACCCTCGGCATTCGGCGGGCGCAAGCCACCTTTCTCGCGGCAATCCAGCGAATCGGCCGCGACAGGATCACGCTGCAGAGTGCCGCCCGCGTGGTGTCGATGTCGCTCACGGCGTACCGTGAGGGCGCGACGCCAGTCGCCAATGTGCTCGAAGCGCAACGGACCGCTCGCGAAGTGGAAGGCAAGTACATCGACGACGTTGCCGCTGCGGCGATCGCTGCGGCGACCCTCAGATTGCTGACGCTCACCCCATCCACGGCTACGCCATGATCTCCTTTCGTCGATCGCGCCGCGCGCTTCTGCTGGCCGTGGCCGCCGCGCTCGCCGCCTGCGGGCGCCATTCCGCGGATGAGTCCGACGACTCGACGGCGGCGGTGGTGGGCGCCACGATTGCACCGGTCACCCAGGGCCCGTTTGCGGAAACCGTTGGCGCCCTCGGCCAGGTGGCGCCGCGATCGGGTCACGTTGCCACGCTGAGCGCCCCTGCGCCCACGCGCGTCAACGCCGTGAGTGTGTCGATCGGCCAGCACGTCAAGGCTGGCGACGAGTTGATCGTCTTTGACCAATCGGCGTTCCGGGCCGCCACCCAGAGTGCCGACGCCGCGACCGCGGCGGCGCGAAAGACCTACGACCGCACCCGGCGACTCGTCGACGAAGGAATCAGTGCGCGCAAGGATCTCGATCAGGCGAGTGCCGAGCTTGCCAAGGCGCAGTCCGACAGCGTCGTTGCCCACCGGATCGAGCAACTCTCCATCCTCCGCGCGCCGATCACCGGCGTCGTGACCCGGCTCGACGCGGCGATCGGTCAGGCCGTCGATGTCGGGCAGCCGCTCGTCGAGATCGCCGATCCATCTGCCGTCGACGTCATCCTCACCGTGACCCAGTCCGACGCAGCACGGATGCACGCCGGCGACTCGACCGCGCTGACCTCGGGGGCGTCCCGAAGCGGATCGCGGGTCGCGACCGGCATCGTCGCCGATGTGGCCGGAGCAGTCGATTCGGTGACCCACGGCGTCACGGTGCGTGTCGCGGTGGGAAAGTCGACGCGTGAGCTGCGGATCGGTGAGTCGCTTTCGGCAGTCGTGACCGTGGCCATCCACCAGAAGGCCCTCACCGTTCCGATTGCAGCACTTGTCCCGGAGGGAGACGGATTCCAGGTCTTCGTGGTCGATTCTGCCTCGGTCGCTCATGCGCAGGCGGTCACTGTTGGCGGCAAGACCGGTACTTCCGCCGAGATCACCACGGGGCTCTCTGCCGGGCAGCGTGTCGTTGCCAACGGTGCCTTCGGCGTCGAGGACGGGGCGAAGATCGCTCCGGCCAAGCCGTGACCGAGGAGCGATCGCTCTTTGCGGCGCTGGCCTCCCAGCGCCGCTTCGTCTACCTCGTCGTCACCCTCCTCTCCCTCGGCGGGATCTGGGCCGGCTTGCGCCTCCCCTCGGCGATCTATCCGGAGCTGCAGTTTTCCCGCGTCACGATCGTCACGCAGGGCGGTGCGCTCGGCGCCCGTCAGACGATGTTCAGTGTGACGCGACCGATCGAAGAGGCGGTCTCCGTCGTCCCCGGCGTGACACGCGTCCAGTCGCGGTCGATCCGCGGCGGAAGCGAAACCAACGTCACGTTCGCGGCCAATGTCGACATGACCGTCGCGCTGCAGCAGGTGCAGGCACGGGTGAATCAGGTCAAGACCGATCTCCCCCCCGATCTCGACGTCCAGATCGAGCGGCTGATGCCATCGCTCTTCCCGATCCTGTCGTACAATCTCGAAGGTGGCGATCCCGCCACGCTCTACGACATCGGCCAGTACCAGATCCGGCCGCTTTTCTCGAGAGTGCCGGGCGTGGCACGCGTCGAGGTGATGAGCTCGCTGCAACGAGAGATCGAGGTGATCGCCGATCCGGTCCTGCTGGCGGCACATCAACTCACCTACGACTCCCTCGCCGAGATCATCAAGCAGTCGACGACGCCGTACGCAGTGGGCCGCATGACGGCGGACTACCGCCAGTATCTCATCGTCACGGCCACCGAGGCGCAATCGGCGGACGACATCGGCGCCATTGTCGTGGCGCCGAACCTCCGCGTTCGCGACATCGCCACCGTGGTCCCGTCGACCGAAGATCGGACCCGGGTCATCGCCGGCGACGGGAAACCTGCCGCGTCGATCACGGTGAGCCGGCAGATCGGCGGGAACTCCCTGACAATCGCCGACAGTATCGCATCAATCTCCAGGACACTCAAGCTGCCGCCGGGAGTGCATCTCAAGCCGCTCTACGATCAGGCACTCCTGGTGCGAGAGGCGGTGCGGTCGGTTCGCGACGCCATGCTGATCGGTGCGGCACTCGCCGTCATCATCCTGCTCCTCTTCCTGCAGCACGGGCGGATCACCGCGATCAGCGCCTCGTCGATTCCGTTGACGCTCACGATCACGGTGCTGGTGATGAGCCTCGTCGGTCAGAGCTTCAACCTGATGACCCTCGGTGCCATGGCGATCGCCATCGGCCTCGTCATCGACGACGCCGTCGTGATCACCGAGAACATCGTGCGGCATATGCAGCTCGAATCGAACGCCAGTCGCGCCGAGGCGATCCACCACGCGGTGCAGGAGCTGATCTGGCCGGTGACCACGTCGACCATCACCACGGTCGTCGTCTTCCTGCCCCTCGGCCTGCTCACCGGAGTCGAAGGGCAGTTTTTCCACGCCCTGTCGATTACGCTGACGATCGCCGTACTCGTCTCGCTCTTCCTCGCGTTGACGCTGATACCGCTGCTCGCCTCACAATTTCTCGTCGAGGGCCACGCCGCGGAGCAGAAGCCCGGGATCACGGCGCGACTCTTCGGATGGCTGAGCCGCGGCGTCGATTCGCTGGCGGAGTGGTACGGGCGGCGCCTCAACAGCGCGCTTCGCCATCCCTGGATCGCCATCGTCGGCGCCATCGTCCTCGTTGCCGGTGGCGTCCTTGCCTACCGATTTGTCGGGACGGGATTCCTCCCCGAAATGGACGAAGGCGCCTTCGTCCTCGACTATTTCACTCCGGGTGGCACGTCGCTCGACGAGACTGACCGGATCGTGCACATCGCGGAGAAGATCCTCGCGTCGACACCGGAGGTCGAGGGGACGTCGCGGCGCACCGGTGCCGAGCTTGGCCTCTTTGCCACCGAAGTGAACAGCGGCGATATCATCGTTCGCCTCAAGCCGCAGGGTGAGCGCGATCGCTCCGCCGACGACGTGATTGATGAGGTCCGCCCCAAGATCAATGCTGCGGCGCCAAAGCTCCACATCGAGTTCGTGCAGATCCTCTCCGACGTGGTGAACGACCTCGCCGGCAATCCGTCGCCCGTGGAGATCAAACTCTTCGGTGCCGACCTCGATGCCCTCGAGAGCTACGGGCGCAAGCTCCAACCGCAACTCGAGAAGGTCGACGGCGTCGAGGATCTCTTCAACGGCGTGAGCGAGCCAGGTGCGGAGATGTCGATGTCGATCGACGAGGCGAAGGCGAGCCAGGCCGGTTTGACGGTGGGTGATCTCAGCACCCAGGTGAGCAGCGCGCTGCTCGGCGCCGAGGCCGGCGATGTCCGCCTCCAGGACCGCTCGATCGGGGTGCGCGTGCGCGCACCGGATTCAGTGCGCTACGACCCGCTTCTTCTCGCTGCGCTCCCGATCGTGGCGGGTGGAAACCGCGCTCCGCTCGGCGCCTTCGCAACCTTCAAGAGCGGCGAGACCCGCGCCGAACTGCGCCGCGAGAATCAGCAACAGCTGATCGATATCACCGCCGACATCAGTGGTCGCTCGCTCGGCGGCATCATGCGCGATGTGAAGACGGTCCTTCGCAACAATCCGGCGCCCTCGGGAATCCGGGTGGAGGTCGCCGGGCAGTACGCCAGTCAGCAACGGGCGTTCCGCGCGCTTCTCGCAGTCCTCGCGCTCGCGTCGCTCAGCGTTGTGGCGATCATGGTCCTGCAATTCCGGTCGTTCATCGAACCGCTGGTGATCCTCCTCGCCGCACCGCTCTCGTTCGTCGGCGCGCTGATCCTCCTGCTGATCACGGGCACGCCGCTTAACGTCGCGAGCTTCATGGGATTGATCCTGCTGGTGGGGCTGATCGTGAAGAACGGCATCATCCTGCTCGACTTCACGCATCGACGGCTGCGGGAAGGCGCGTCGTTGCCGGAGGCGCTCGAAGAGGCAGGGAAGATCCGCCTGAGGCCGATCCTGATGACGACGCTCTGCACGCTCTTCGGGCTGCTGCCGCTGGCGCTCGCCCTCGGCGCCGGGTCACAGTTGCAGCAGCCGCTTGCGCTGGCCGTGATCGGCGGGCTCGCACTCTCCACGCCGATCACTCTGTTCATCGTTCCCACACTCCTCGTCGCGATTCGCGGCAAGGATTACCGCGAGACGCCCGAACACCCAGCAACTAGTGTTTGATCGCGAAGAACCAGGCGCCGATCATCGGTCCCTGCGGTCCACGACCGCGGCCGCCCGCACCGGCCGGCGGCGGAGTGGCTCCGGCCGGTGGCGGCCCGTACTCCGGTTGGAAGAGATACGCCATGTGCTTGTCCGGATCGACGGCGATCGTCTTGGCCCCGGGTGTCGTGTTCACCGTTCCGACGACCGTGTACTTGTCCGGCGAATCCTCATGCACGATCGTCACCGTGCCGTTGCTCGAACCGCGCGCTCCGCGCGCCGGGATATAGATCAGCTTCTGTGATTGATCCCAGCCAAGCGCGTCGACGCCTTCGCCGTTGGTGATCGTCGCGACAACCTTCCCCGACTTCGCATCAACGACCACCGAGGTGCCGCCGCAACCGGAAAAGATCCGGTCGGTCGTACGGTCGATCGCGATCCCCGTTGGTCCGTCACACGGCGCGATCGGCCAGATCGCGACCGACTTCATCGCCTTCACATCGACGACCTGAATCTCCGATTTCCCTTCGAGATTGACGTAGAGCGTCCCTTTGCCATCGCTCGCCGCTCCTTCCGGGCCATTGTCGTCGAGCGGGATCGTGCCGACGATGTCGCCGTTCTTCGCGCCGAGGACAACGACGGTTCCAGGGCGGCTGTGATTGGTGAGAATGATCCGGTCGAGATAGTCGTCGTACATGATCCCGTCCTGACCGCCCTGCGGAATGTGGATCTTCTTGATCGTCGCGAGCGTCTTGAGGTCGAACATCGTGACGGTCGAGTCGCCGCCGTTCGAGATGAAGCCGTGTCCCGACTTCTCCGACAGCGCGATCCCGTGCATCCGCGGCGTGTCAGGAATGTCCCCGAGCACCTTGCCGGTCGGGCCGTCGACGACCATGACATGATTGCCCCGCGACACAAAGACGCGGCCGGTTCCCGCCTCGGCGGTGAGATAGTCGGTCCCGCCCTCGCCGCCGATGTTGGTGCGGTCGATCTTGAACGACTGCGCATGACTCTTCATTGGCAGCAGCGCCACCACTGCCAGCGAGACGACCGCCCCCGTTTTCCAGCCGATCATGACGACCTCCAAATAGGATGAACCCGATGGTACGTGATTGCGCCCGATGCGCCGGACGTGCAGCCGTCGCGGAACACCAGAATCGACGAGTATACCGGCAAGACCTTACACCGACGTGACAGCTGTTACGCCCCCTGAGGGATCCTGGCGAAAACGACCGCTCCGCGACACGGATCGATCGCACGCCTCATGACCACCGCGCCGTGGCGTGTTTCCAGCGTGCTCGCCACCGCCTCGTGCAGCGGTCCGTCCGGCGCAATCAGCCCCCCCGAGAGCGCCACGGGAAGCTTCGCGGCGCCGGCCGACACGGCGAGGGAGACGAGCGCTTCGACCGCCTGATTCCGGATGCTGACCGCCACGGGGTCGCCGCGATCGGCGCACGCGAGGACCGCCGGCCCGAGTGCAGCGACCTCGGTCGGCGTCGCCGTGGCCGACCACCGTGCCAGCGCCGCCATCCCGGCCACCCGGGCGCCGGCGCACATCGCTTCGGCGAGGTGCGTCACGCGGCCAAGGCCGTCATGCATCGCGCCGACGCCTTCAAGCGCCTGCGCTGCGAGCCAGTACGCCGATCCCTGATCTCCCATCCGCCACCCCAGGCCGCCGACCCGCCGCGTTCCACCCCGCTCGTCGCGTGCGACCGCGATGCTTCCGGTCCCCGCGATCAGCAAGACGCCTGGGCCTCCCTCGAACGCAGCGGCCCGGGCAAGTTCCGCGTCGGTGGTAACCACCACGCGCCACGCCAGCCGCTGCTGCTCCAGCGCCGATTGCAGCTCGACGCGCTCGATCTCGCGTCCTGCGCCGGCGGCCCCGACCACCAGCGCGTCCGCTCTGACCGTGCGAGTCTGGAGCAAAAGCGGACGGGCGAGCTCTGCGAGCGCGGCGGCGAGTGGCGCACCCTCGCCGCTTCGCATCGGGCGGCCGGCACCATGGGCGTGGCCGCGCGACACGTCGCCGTCGAAGACGCGCACCCGCATCGACGTCCCGCCCAGATCGGCACCGAGAATGATCATTCGTGGGCCGCCGTCACGAAGCAGTCCGCTGCCGCGGCAACGCGACACTCGATGCACCGGCGGCGAGCAACGTCAGCACCATCCCCATCGGCACGTACCATGGGAACGACAACCTCCCGAGCGGTGCCAGCCAGGTGATCCCCGCAGCGGCGAGCCGCGCCGCAAAGATCGTCACCAGCATCACCGCCATCGCAATCGATGTTCCGGCGATCACGTCTCGCCCTTCGAATCGTCTCCCCGCGCCGCTCAGAATGTACGCTCCGAGCAGCGCGCCATACGTCACCGAGGCGATCGACAGTGCGAGGACCACCACCGGCGTGTTCGTATCGGCGGTCCAGCGGTTGACGCCGATGGCTGCGACGATGAGCGCGGTCCCCCAGACGAACGACACGATGCGGCCCACGCGCAGGAGTTTGTCGGGATCCCGCTCCCCGGTCCACGACGCGTACTGATCGTAAGTCAGCGACGACGCCAGAGCGCTGATGGCCGACGAATGCGACCCCATCGCAGCAGCAAGAATTCCCGCGATCACGAGCCCGGAGAGTCCGACCGGCAAGTGATGGAGCACGAATTCGGCGAAGAGCTTGTCCGGTCCGACGCCGACCGGTGCGTTCCCCGACGCCCAGAGCGCCACACCAACCAGGAGGAAGAGGAGAAACTGGCCGATCACGAGGACGCCCGATCCGATAATGGCCACCCGCGCGTCTCGCAGCGATTTCGTCGCGAGGAGGCGCTGCACGATCAGGTGGTCGGTGCCGTGCGATGCCGCCGACAGGAGCGCGCCGCCGAGCACGCCGCCGAGGAAGGTGTACGGTGCGGTGAGCGAGAGATGAAAGTCGAAGACCCGCAGCTTGCCCGCGGCACTTGCCAGCGACCAGGCGTGCGCCGGGCCCCCGGCGAGATGCGTGGCGATCATCAGCGAGGCGATGCCGCCCGCAACGTAGACGCACAACTGGATCACGTCGGCCCAGATCACCGCCTTGATCCCGCCGATCCAGGTATAGAGCAGCGTGATCGCCCCCATCGCGAGGATCGACGCCGGGATGCTCCATCCGGTCAGGAGCGCGAGCGGAATCGCGCCGGCAAAGACCCGCACGCCGTCCGCCAGGAAGCGCGTCACCAGGAAGACCAGCGAGAGCATCCGTCGCGTCGGAGCGCCGAAGCGAGTTTCCAGCCGCGCGTACGCGGTCTCCTGCTCGCCGCGGAAGTACCCCGGGAGGAGCCAGAGTGCGATGCCGATCCGGCCGAAGAGATACCCGATCGGCAGCTGGAGGAAGGTGAGGTCGCTCGTGGCACCGATCGCCGGCACCGAGATTACCGTCAGCGCCGACGTCTCGGTGGCGACGATCGACAGCATCACGCTCCACGCAGGGAGATTGCGTGCTCCGAGGAAATAGTCGGTCGCCGATCGCTGGCCCCGCGCCATCCGGAGCCCGACGCCGAGCGTGATGACGAAATAGACGACGATGACCGCGAGATCGATCGGGTTCAGTGCTGCTCCACGTCGTTCGGGGGGGCATTCGCCCGCGGGACCGGGAGAAGGGCATTATATACTGGTCAACCCTCATGCCGGAGCAATGATGGAGCGGCCGTACCTGCTGGCCACCAGCAAGACCGAGCAGATCCACGCCGGTATCACCTATCATCTCGATGGCGAGCTCGTCCCCGCGCTCACGGTCGAGCTCGACGCCGGACAGTCGATCTTCTTCGAGCACCACATCCTCCTCTGGAAGCATCCCGCGCTGCAGATCACGGTGCGGCCGATGAAGGGGGCGCTCAAGCGGATGATCGCCGGGATGCAGATCTTCATCACCGAAGCGACCGGGCCCGGGCAGATCGCCTTCTCGCGCGACGGCGTCGGTCACATCGCCGCCATTCACATGGGGAGCGGCAGCGAAGTGCACGTCCGCGAACATCAGTTTCTCGCCGCGACCGGCAACGTCGACTACACCTTCGAGCGGGTGAAGGGGATCGCCAACATGCTCGTCGGCGGCACCGGCTTCTTCATCGACAAATTCCATCTCACGCGCGGCGAGGGAATCCTCTGGCTGCACGGGTACGGCAACATTTTCGAGAAGAATCTTGAGCCGGGGGAGGCGATCGATGTTGAACCAGGTGGCTGGCTCTACAAGGATCCGAGCGTGCGGATGGAAACGGTGATGCAGCGGCTCTCGACCGGCCTCCTCGCCGGCGCGAATATCGTGATGAACCGGTTCACCGGTCCCGGTCGCGTGGCGCTGCAATCGATGTACGTGCATTACGGCGAAGGCGGCGGTGACTCCTCCCCAAACGTCGGGCTCGCCGGACTCGCCGGCGGGATCATCGGCGCATTGAGTCGCGACTGATTCGACCGCCAGGGGGAAAACCAAAGGGGAGCTCGACAGAGCTCCCCTTTTCCTTCGTGTCACCGATTCTCAGCGGTCAGGCGGTGAAGCTGCTCCCGCACCCGCAGCCACCGGTCGCATTG
Organism: Gemmatimonadales bacterium; assembly: GCA_036500345.1. Classification (NCBI taxonomy): domain Bacteria; kingdom Pseudomonadati; phylum Gemmatimonadota; class Gemmatimonadia; order Gemmatimonadales; species Gemmatimonadales bacterium. Next base: position 88,694 of record DASYCE010000017.1, read on the forward strand.
GGATTGCTGAAGGTAAATCCGCTCCCTTGCATCGCCGTGACGTAATCGATCGTCACGCCCGCGAGATACTGCGCCGAGAACGCGTCGACGAAGACTCGCACCCCGTTGAGCTCCGCCGTCATGTCGTCGTCGGCGCTCTTGTCCTCGATGTTGAGCGAGTACTTGAACCCCGAACAGCCGCCCGGGAGTACCGAAATCCTGAGGCCACCGGTTTCGGCGGGGACCTTTTCGGCAACGATGAACTTCTGCACCTCGGCCGCGGCGGCGTCGGTCAAGTTCAGGACGAAGCCATCGGGAAGCGCCTGGACGGTCAGTGCCGTGTCACTCATCATCAACTCCCACAAGGAGATACCCAAGCAAGATAGGCCGGACCCACAACCACGGTCAATCTGCGAACGCCTCCGGAGGCGCCGCTGTTCCCGGGCGCGGAACGGCCACCTATCGCGGCTGGATATCGGGAAAGAGCGATCGCATCACCGCATCGGCCACCACTCCACGAATCTGGCCGAATTTCGGCGTATTCCGCGTCGGATTCACCCGATTGGTCAGCAGGACGATCACGACCTGGTGCTCCGGGTCGATCCAGATCGACGTCCCGGTGAACCCGGTGTGGCCGAAGCTCCGCGCCGACATGTAGTGACCAGCCGACGAAATCCCCGAGGGCGTGTCCCACCCGATCGCCCGGGACGATCCCGCTGGCTGGTTCTGCCGGACCGTCCAGCTGGCAAACTCCGCCGGCGGCTGCAGCGTGCCCGTGACATGCTCGCCGAGGGAGCCGGCCAGCGCCCACTCACCAAAGCGCAGCGCGTCGTCGGCGTCGCTGAAGAGTCCGGCGTGACCGGAGACTCCGTCGAGCCACCAGGCGTTCTCGTCATGCACCGTTCCGCGAAGCGCCGAGTCGCCGCGAAATGGCAACTTCTCGATCTCGGTCGGCGCGATGTTGTCGCGCCACGCTCCCGGCGGGAGAAATCGCATCCGCGGCAGTCCCAGCGGACCGGTCACCCGCTCGGCGAAGAGCCGGTCGAGCCGTTCGTGATACACCGACTCGAGAATGGCCGCGAGCGTGATCGCGCTGAGATCGGAGTAGACGTATCTCGCTCCCGGTACCGTATCGAGGTTTGCCGCGAGCGCCCGCGCGATCGCTCCATCTCGGCCGCGCGGACCCATCCAGAGCGGTGGGACAGGGTCCGCGGGAAACCCGGCATCGTGCAGCAGCAGATTGCGCACTGTGACGGCGCGCTTCTCTCCCTTTCCCAGTGCGAATGCAGGGAGGTAGTGCACCACTGGCGAATCAAGCGCGATGCGATGCTCTTCGACTGCCATCATTGCCAGCGTCGTGGTCGCGATCACCTTGGTCAGCGATGCCATGTCGTACAGGGTGCGTCCATCCGGCGGACGTGGGTCATCCACTCCGAGCTGCCCGATCGCGTGCTCGAAATGCGCGCCGCGATACGACACGGCGAGCACCGCTCCCGGCGCCGCACCCGCGGCAATCGCCGAATCGAGCGTCCGGGCCGCCGGCTCGAGCTCGGCCGCGAGCGACGCGCTGACCGGAATCGGATCGGTTCGGGGAAGCGGGGTCGCGCGGCCACACGCACCGGCCGCCAGCACCAGCGGCAGCAGGCGGTTTCGGGTCACGGCGCGCCGCGCTGCACGCCGGTACCGATCGGCCACGACGGCGGGATCACGATCGGCGATTTTCCGCTGATCGGTGCCTGTCCGGTGAGCGCGCGTGCGACCGCCATTTCGCTGGTCGGGTTCGCGGTCCACGCCAGCAGGTACGCCTGCACCGCCGGGACCTGCGAGATCAGGTACGGTGACCCGAACGAAATCAGCAGCGTCGGATGATGCGCGGCGATGGTGTCGATCGTCTGCGCTGCACCCTCGGGAAGCGCGATCGTCCCCTTGCCCGATGTGACCTTGACCGCCGCGGCGATGACCACCGTGGTCGATTGATTCACCAGGCGGAGCACCGAATCGCGCGTCGCCGAGTCGGCGAGGAGCGGCAGCGTGACGCCGCGGACAGTGAAGCCCTTGCGTCGCAACTCGGTCGTCAGTGTTGCGCCGAGGGCGACACCGTTGTCCGCCATGCTCACGAGGCAGATCGATTGCGCGGCGCCGCGCATCGCATCCACCATCCCGAGCGAATCCTTGAGCAATGTGATTGACCGCTGCGTCACTGCTTCGCCCGTGGCGCGGAATTCGGCCCGGTCAACGACTGACGAGACATGGTTGAGATCGACCTCGCGCTGTTCGAAGAGCCCGAGGCGCGCCTTCATTTCGAGCACCCGGCGCGCCGATTCATTGATCCGGCTCATCGGGATCCGTCCGCTGTTGACCGCACGTTCCATCGAGCTGATCGCGCGGCCCACGTCGGACGGCATCAGCAGCAGATCGGAGCCGGCGAGGAAGGCGAGGACCGGCGCTTCATCGGCGCCGACTTCCTTCACGATCGCCCCCATGTTGAGCGCGTCGGTGGTGACGAGGCCGTTGAAGTGCAGCGAGTCGCGGAGAATTCCGGTGAGGATCGGCGGCGCGAGCGTCCCCGGTCGATGCTCGCCGGGGTCGAGCGCGGGGAGCGCGATGTGCGCCGACATCACCGCGTCGACGCCAGCCGCGATCGCCGCGCGGAACGGCACCAGCTCCAGTGTGTCGAACCGCGTCCACCCGGCGGTGATCGTCGGGAGGGAGAGATGCGAATCGGTCTCGGTGTCGCCATGCCCGGGGAAATGCTTGGCGGTGGCGAACATGCCGTTGTCGCGGATCCCGCGGATCGTCGCGGCGACAAAGCGGGCGACCATCTTCGGGTCGCCGCCGAACGATCGCGTGTTGATGATCGGATTGTCGGGATTGCTGTTGACGTCGGCCACCGGCGCGAACGCCACGTGAATCCCAACCGCACGCCCCTCCAGGGCGGTGATCCGCCCCATCTGATACGCGTCGTCCTCCCGGCCGCCGGCACCGACGCCCATCTGGGTCGGGAACGGCGTCCCGCCCACGAACCGGAGCGTCGTCCCCCCTTCGAGATCGCTTGCGACCAGGAGGGGGAGTGGCGCGGCGCGCTGCAAGGCATTCAACTTCGCTGCAATCTCGGTGGGCGATCCGACCGACATGATGGTCCCGCCCACGTGCAGCGAGTCGACCCACATGAGCGCCTGCTTCATCTCGGCACCGTCGATCGGCTCGTAGGTGCCGGTGATCCACGGCATCACCAGCTGGGCGATCTTGTCGCGCAGCGGGAGTGAGTCGAGCAGATGCTGGACGCGCGCTTCGTCCGTGGGCGATGCGGCGGCACGCAGGACCGGACTCGGCACGGCCGGTGCCGGAGCGACGGCGGGTGCCGGGTGCCCGCACGATACGATCAGCGACGCCAGCCCAATGAGGATGAGAGATCGATGCATTGCACTCGCTTCAGGCACTTCGGGTGGTTGGTCATTGCCGCGCTCGCCGGATGCGGTCCGTCCGCCAGCGCGGCGCCGGTGCCGCAGCATCCTGCGGTGCGCCCCGGAATCGACGTCCTCCTCACCGACTCGTTGCACCTCGTCCGCGGCAAGCGATTGGGCCTGGTCACCAACGTCGCCGCGGTCGACGCGCGCGGCGTGAGCGACATCAGCCGCATCCGGGGCGCCGGACTCACGCTGGTTGCCCTCTTTGCCCCCGAGCATGGGCTGACTGAATCCGCGGCGCCAGGGGCCCGCGTCAACTCGCAGACCGACTCCGGCACCGGCACGCCAATTTACTCACTCTACGGTCGGACCACCGCGCCCACCGACTCGATGCTGCGCGGCATTGATCTCCTCCTTGTCGACCTCCCCGACGTCGGCGCTCGCTACTACAGCTACCTTGCGACCACCGTCGGCGTGTTGCAAGCCGCGGCGGCGCATCACATTCCCGTCGTGATACTCGATCGCCCCAATCCGCTGGGCGATGTCATTGAGGGCAACATTCTCGATACCGCCTTTGCCTCCATGGTGGGCCGGATCGCCGTGCCGATCCGCCATGGCCTGACGCTCGGCGAGGAGTCGCGGCTCGCAATGTCTGATCTTCATGTACCCGCAGCGCTAACCGTCGTTCCCGTGGCTGGGTGGCGCCGATCAATCGGCTTCGACGAGACCGGTCTTCCGTTTCGCGCGCCGAGCCCCAACCTGCAGACTCTCATGGCGGTGCGAGCGTATCCCGGGCTCTGTCTCGTTGAAGGGACGTCGCTCTCCGTGGGGCGGGGAACTGACGCGGCCTTTCTCCAGTTCGGCGCCCCATGGCTCGATACCGCTGTCGTTCTGGGCGCGATCCGGAACGTGCATCTCGCCGGCGTCGAGTTTCGCGGCGTCGTGTTTCGGCCGCATGCGCCGGGCGATGGCAAGTTTGCCGAAACAGAAGTCAACGGCATTCGGCTCGTCATCACCGATCCGAAGACGTTCCGGCCGGTGACGGCGATAGTCAACCTCCTGGCGATTCTCGAGCGAGTTTATCCTGACAAGGTCGCGATTGGCGGATCATTCGATCGGCTCGCCGGTGGCCCCACGCTCCGCCAGGCGCTCCTCCGCGGTGAGTCGGCCCAGGCGATTATCGCCTCCTGGCGGGAGGGGCTCACCGCGTATCGCCACCGTGCGGCGCCGTTCCTTCTCTACCCGGGCGAACTGCAGGAATAGGTTGCTGTAGTAGCCAATACCATAGGGCCTCAGCCCTCTTCTTCCATCGTCACGAACCGTCGCAGCAGGATTCCTGCGCCGGTACCGATTGCCGCGGGGATCAACGCCACGAAGGCGCCGGCGTTGAATGGCTGAGGCGTTGCGAGGAGCCCGAGCCGCGGCAGGACGTAATCGCCGATCGGAATCATGAGCCCCAGGATCAAGGCCCGCCGCCACGCGCCCCGGGGCCACCCCAAGCCAAGGACGAACGAGCTCACCACCAGCACGAGGACGGTGGCCTGGACCTCGTCGTTATGGAGATCCACCGACACCGCAAAGACGCCGATACCGAGCGCGAGGATCGACGGAACGACAGCGGGGGCGAATGATTTCATCCTCCCATCGACGAATTCCCGCCGGCGACTGTTTCGCGCGGCCCGCGCCGCCGGTCAAACTGACACGCTTTCACGTTGCCCCACCCCCCTCCGGCGGTTAGTTTTTCGGCTCCTTCCCGCTGCCTTGGCGAGCCCTCGGGCCCCGCGCAGCAACCACCTGTAGGGGGCGCGTGACAGAACTGGTCAGCGGGGCGATCAGCGCATATCACCGCGGGACGGCGCCGCTGGTGCGGGCACTGCTGCGCAGCGGGATTACCCCCAATTCCATCACCACCGTTGGCGCCCTGCTGATCGCGCTCTCCGCAGTGGCCTACGGTTATGGACACATGCACTGGGGCGGGGGACTGCTCCTCGCCTCCGGGATCCTCGACACTCTCGACGGATCAGTCGCCAGGCTCGGTCAGCGAACGACCAAGTGGGGGGCGTTCTACGACTCCACCCTCGATCGGATGGGTGACGGGGCGCTCTTCGTCGGCCTGGCGTCGTGGATGATCTATGCGCGCGACATCTCGCTGCGCGAGCTCTCGATCATCGCCTGTCTCCTCGGGATTCTCTCGTCGCTGCTGGTGTCCTACATGCGGGCGCGGGCGGAGAGCCTCGGCATGGATGGCAAGGTCGGGATCGCGCAACGGGCCGAGCGCATCCTGGGACTGGGTCTGACCACGATCGTCTTCGGCTCCAATTGGCACGCAGTTCCGATTACTGTGGTGCTCACTATCCTGACCGTGCTGTCGCTGGTGACGGTCGTTCAACGATTCGTGCACGTGCGCCGGCAGGCGATCGCGGCCGATATCACGTAACTGGGAGTACCTGTGGGGAATTCTGAACGTCGGACGGTTGCAGCTGCGAATGGCAAGCTCGGTGTCATGTGCGTCGGCCTCGGCGCCGTGGCCTCCACCTTCATCGCCGGGGTCGAACTCACGCGGCGCGGCCTCGCGAAACCGTACGGTTCGCTCACGCAGATGGCGACGATTCGCCTCGGCAAGCGCACCGACAACCGCGCGCCGCTGATTCGTGACTTCGTCCCGCTCGCCAAGCTGGACGATCTGGTGTTTGCGGCGTGGGATCCGGTTCCTGATGACGCATATCGCTCGTGCCTGCACTGCGGCGTCTTCGACAAGCACGATCATGTCGAGCCGATTCGGGCGTTCCTCGAGGGGATCAAACCGATGCCCGCGGCGTTCGATCAGGCGTACGTCAAGCGCCTTGAGGGAACCAACGTCAAGAAGGGCAAGAACAAGCGCGACCTCGCCGAACAACTGCGCAAGGACATCCGCGACTTCAAGGAGAAGAGCGGCGTGTCGCGCTGCGTCATGGTCTGGTGCGCCTCGACCGAGATCTTCATCGTCCCAGGCGCGACCCATGAAACGCTGGCTGCGTTCGAAGCGGCGATGGAGGCCAACGATCCGTCGATCGCGCCTTCAATGCTCTACGCCTGGGCCGCGCTGATGGAAGGGGTGCCGTTCGCCAACGGCGCGCCCAATCTCACCTGCGACATCGGGGCGATCACCCAACTGGCGCGCGACAAGGGGCTCGCCATCGGCGGGAAGGATTTCAAGACCGGCCAGACGATGATCAAGACCGTGCTCGCGCCGATGTTCAAGGCGCGGATGCTCGGCGTCGCCGGCTGGTACTCCACCAACATTCTCGGCAATCGCGACGGCGAAGTCCTCGACGATCCCGAGTCGTTCAAGACCAAGGAAGAGTCCAAGCTCGGCGTCCTCGAGTTCATCCTGCAGCCGAAGCTTCATCCCGAACTGTACGGCAATCTCTTCCACAAGGTGCGGATCAACTACTATCCGCCGCGCGGCGACAACAAGGAGGGATGGGACAACATCGACATCTTCGGGTGGTGCGGCTACCCGATGCAGATCAAGGTCGATTTCCTCTGTCGCGATTCGATCCTCGCCGCGCCGCTGGTCCTCGATCTTGCGCTCTTCTTCGACCTGGCGCAGCGCGCCGGGATGAGCGGTGTGCAGGAGTGGCTGTCGTTCTACTTCAAGAGTCCGCAGGCGACGCCCGGCCTCTATCCCGAACACGACCTCTTCATCCAGCAGACCAAGCTCAAGAACACGCTGCGCTGGATGATGGGTGAGGATGTCATCACCCATCTCGGCCAGGACTACCCGCAGGACGCCGAGTAGGAAGGGAGCGGTTGATGAAATACTTCCATCGGGCGCATGCTGCGCCCGATCTCGTGATGGCGAAGGCCGCGTCGTGGTTTGGCGCGCGCCTCACGCCGTCGGGGGAAGCGCCCCGGCACCGGGCGTTCGCCGGCTCGCTCGGCAGCGTGACGGTGACGGCGCGGCCCGAAGGCGGCCACTACACGCTGGTCACGGTGGCCACCGATCAGCCCGGTGAGAGTGAGCTCGACAAGTACGCCAAGCATTTCCTCGGGACCGTGCACGTCGTCGACGAGCCGACGCACGAACTCCGCGGCGACTACTGATCGTCCGGAGACATCATGGCCCTTCGACTCCTTCCGCGCGATGAACGCTTCTTCGACCTCTTCACGTCACTGGCGAAGACGTCGGTGGACGGGTCGCGTCACCTCGCCGAACTCTTCCGGCGTGAAGACGACGATCGCTGGCAACTGGTGGAGGCGATCAAGCGCGTCGAACACGACGCCGACGATATCACCCATTCAATCGTCACCCGTCTCGACCGCACCTTCATCACGCCGTTCGATCCCGAGGATATCCATCTCCTCGCCTCCCGCCTCGATGACATCATGGATCGGATCGACAGCACGGCACGCCTCACGCGGATCTTCCGCGTGGCCGAGGTGCCCGAGGGAGCGCTGCTGATGTGCGATGCGATTCACCGTACCACGCAGAAGGTGCTCATCGCGGTCGAGGCGCTCAAGGATGGGTCGTCCGATACGGTGCTCGCGGCGTGCCGTGAGATCAAGAAGTTCGAAGAGGAAGGCGACGCGCTCTACTATCTCTGGCTCGGCCGACTTTTCGAAGACCGGCACGATCCGATCACGGTGATCACCTGGAAGGAGTTGTACGACACGCTCGAGAAGACGCTCGACAGCGCCGAAGACGCCGCCAACGTCCTCGAGTCGGTCACCATCAAGCATGGGTGACCGATGGATCACAACCTGACCTTCGTCCTGCTGGTCATCGTTGTGGCGCTCCTCTTCGATTTCAGCAACGGTTTCCACGACAGCGCCAACTCGATCGCCACCGTCGTCGCCACGCGCGTGCTGTCGCCGAGGTGGGCGGTACTCTGGGCCGCGACGTTCAACTTTCTGGCCGCATTCGTTGTCGGGACCGCCGTGGCGCAGACGTTCGCTCACGGCCTGATCAACCCGAACATCGTCTCTCCGACGCTGGTGTTCTCGGCCCTCCTCGGCGCGATCGGATGGAACCTCATCACCTGGTGGCTCGGCCTGCCGAGCTCGTCATCGCACGCGCTCATGGGGGGCTACGCCGGCGCCGCGCTCGCCAAGGCCGGCTTCAGCGCGATCATCGTCGCCGGATGGATCAAGCCGATCCTCGGGATCGTCGTCTCGCCGCTGCTCGGCATGGTCCTCGGACTGACGCTCTCCATCGTGCTGTCATGGTCGCTCTGGAAGCAGAACGGCCGGAAGATGGAGCATCTCTTCCGCAGGCTGCAGCTCCTCTCGGCGGGACTCTATTCGTTCAGCCACGGCTCCAACGACGCGCAGAAGACGATGGGGATCATCGTCGGACTTCTGGTCGCATCGCAGGAACTCTTCGTGGGTCAGCGCGGCGTGTTGCACAAGCTGCATGTCACCAATTCCGACGGCATACCGGTCTGGGTCGTGGTGATCTGCTATGGTGCCATCGCGGCGGGGACGGCGATGGGCGGTTGGCGCATCGTGCGGACGATGGGGACGCGGATTACCAAGCTTCGTCCCTTCGACGGATTCTGCGCGGAAACTGGCGGTGCAGCGACGGTGCTCTTCGCCTCGCATTTGGGCGTGCCCGTAAGCACCACGCACACCATCACCGGCGCGATCGTCGGCGTCGGGGCGTCGAAGCGCGCCGCGGCCGTCCGGTGGAATGTGGCGAGTCAGATCGTCTGGGCGTGGATTCTCACGATCCCTGCCGCCGCTCTGATCGCGGCGATCGTCTTCGAGATCCTGCCGAAATAACCGTCGTTGCGTGGCGGACGTCTGGATGCTACGCGGCGGCTTCCTCGACCCACATCTCCGCGGTTCCCATCGTCTCGGCCGCGCGCATGAACGCCTGATAGACGTCCGGGCGCCAATGCCCCTGGCTCTTCGCCATGATCCCGAGCGCCGTCTCCCGATCGAGCGCCGGGCGATAGCTGCGCGCCGACGTGAGCGCGTCCCACACATCGGCGACGCCGACGATCTGCGCCGTCACCGGAATGTTGTCGCCTTCGAGGCGGTCGGGATAGCCGGTGCCATCGTACTTCTCATGATGCCAGCGGATGATCGGCTTGATGTCCCAGGGGAATTCGACTTCTTCGAGCATCTCGATCCCCCACACGGGGTGCATCGCGATGATCTTGAATTCCGAACGGCTCAGCTGCCCCGGCTTGTTGAGGATTTCATGCGGGACCTTCACCTTGCCGACGTCGTGCAGGTACGCGCCGAGCCGGATCGTTGTCTGCTGCACGTCGTCGAGGCCAAGCGCCCGAGCCACGGCGGTCGCATAGGTCGCGACGCGCTCGCAATGACCGTATGTGTAGGTGTCGGCTGATTCGATCGACTGGCCCCAGTTGCGAAGCACCTGGAGATAGGTGTTTTCCAGTTCCTCGCGCTTGCCGTTGACGTCGACCGCGTCGGTGCGCGCATTGAGGCGCGAAAAGAGCTGATGCGCCGCGTGCAGCTGCGTCAGTGCTTCGATGTTGCGGTTCTGCGCCTGGCAGAGCACCGCCATCTCACGCGTGGCTTCCGCCTCGCTCAGGACCGACCCGGTACGCCGCGCCAGATCGAGTGCTGCCTGAAGCCGCGCTTCGGCGAGGACCGGCCGCCCCGTTTCGCGATACATGACGCCGAGCATCCGGTACGCGTCAGCCTTGTCGAGTTCCGCTTCGACCTTGTCGAAGAGCTTGAGCGCCGCTTCGGCGCTGGTCTTCGCGTCGTCGTACAGGCATCGGGCGAGATGCACCTCGGCATGATTGAGGAGGCAGAGCCCCTGCAGGTGGACGTCATCGGTCCGTTGAGCGAGGTCGAAGCTCTGCCGGAAATGACCGTCGGCCGTGTCCCATTGCTTTCGGTCGGCGTTGAGCATCCCGAGGTTGTGATGCGCCAGCGCACGTCCGTTCTCATCCCCCGCCCGCTGGTACGCGTCGAGTGAGTGCTCGTAATGCGTCAATGCGCTGGCGTAGTCACCTTCGATGTTGTTGAGGATGCCGAGATTCTGCTCGATCCGAGCCACGAGGGCGGAATCGCCGCTGCCGGCGGCAAGCGCGTCCGCGTACCAGGTGCGCGCGTCCGCCATGTCGCCGTTCTCGAAGGCCATGCTGGCCCGGGCATTCAGCGCCTGCGCCACGAGGAGCTGATTGCCGAGTTGCGCGGCAAGCTTGTGACTCGCCTGGCAGAGCGACCGGGCGAGTGCCGGCTGGTTGCGGCGGTGATGCAGGACGCTCAGGCACCGATAGGCTTCGGCCACGATCTCGAGTTCGCCGCTCTCCTGCCCGACCCGGATGACGGAATCGTACCCACGGATTGCTTCCGTCACCCGGCCGGCACGGTCGTGTCCCTTGGCGTCGCGGAGAAGATCCGCCGCCGATCCTGCAGGGCGCGCCGCCGTGCCTATGAGCCGCATTCCGTTACCAGGCCACCGCGTAGCGCGAGAAGTGATGGATCTGGGCCGAAATGGTGTGCGAGGTCCGCGAGGTCGGGAGCCGCTCGAGGATGTTGCCGAAATCGTCGGTGTAGACGACCTGCGCATTCGCCGGGTTGCCGAGACAGTCGGTGTTGAACGTCAGTGTCGGCGGTGCGTCCGAGGCGAATTTCAGTCCTTCAGGGAAGTACTGGACGGTGATCGTCTTCCCGATGAGCGAGGGAAGGGCGACGATGTGCGTCAGCTGCGACAGGGCGTGCTTCGGGATGACGAGCGACGTCGCGCCGAGCGTGACGGTGCCACCGTTCGGCCCGATGTCGACACTGATGCTGCCCGACAGCGCGCATCCCAGCGACGTGAGCGGCCCGGGGAGGTGCAGCGTCGGCAGCGGCAGCGAGAGCGTCAGGTTCTCGCTCGGCTTCGGAGCCGTGGTGGTGGTCTGCGATTCGGGCGCGGACGGCGCCGTCGGCAGCGAGCCGCCGCAGCCGGCCAACATCACGGCGGCGAGTGCAGTCGCGAAACGAACGGGGGTGCGGAACATCGACCTGCTCCTTCCACTTGTGGTTAGTCGTGACCAGTCAGACTTCCGAGGCATCGCGCTCCGTGTCTCCTGCTCGCCGACTCCACGACGCAGAAACGCGGTACCTCCACTCCGAGAACCGAGGGGAGACACCGCTGTCTCGCGACCCTGGTCCACCTTCGGCACCTAGCCATCTCGCCTTCCGCCCGTGGCGGTGCGAGACCTTCGGTTTTGCGACCCCGGATCACTCCGGGTGTGCTGTATCGAGTGAATCAGTTTTGACCACTTGCCCGCAATTCAGGCGATCGAAAGGAGAGGCAAAGGGTATGCCGCGGCTTCGTCCTGGTCTCTTGATGAGATCAACTGTCGAGAAAGTATTGACGTTTTGGTGCAAAGTGCTACGAAAAAGTCTCTATTCGAGAGCGTAATTGCAGATCAACTGCAACGCTGCAGCAACCATTTGATGGACGACGGCAACAAAGTGTGGCGGCTCGGCATCGTTTGTGCCCATCAGGTTACATACCATGCCCAATCGTCGCTACCCGATCTGTTGGTCTGCAAGACTGTCGATGATTTGCACAGTTGTCGTCTCGTCATGCGCGCCGCACGCCCGCGAAACGTGTAGCGGAGACTACTGCGGGACCCTGGTCATCGCGGCACCGGGAGAGCCGACGACTCTCCTTCCGGTCATGACTGATGAGGCGCTAGACCGCGACATTTTTGATCAACTCTTTCTCAAATTGGCGGAGATCGGACCCGACGGTAATACGGTCAGTGACCACGGCTTTCAACCAGCTCTCGCTGCACGGTGGGAATGGCTGACTCCCGTCACGATCGCGTTCCACCTCGATCCCCGCGCTCACTGGACTGACGGCCCTCGCGTCTCTGCGGCGGACGTCGCCTTCACCTTTGCGGGCTACGCTGACAGTGCGGTCGACTCGCCGTATCGCGAAGGTCTCTCGCACATTCGTTCGGTCCAGGCCCGCGACTCGGCGACGGCGGTCTTCACCTTCGACCATCCGTATCCCGAGATGTTTTTCGACGCCGTCTACCAGATGCGGATCCTGCCGAAGCACGTCCTCGATTCGATCCCGCGAGCGAACTGGCGTTCAACCTGGTTCGGCCGCGCACCAATTGGCGACGGACCGTATCGGCTGGCGCACTGGACTACGGGGCAGAGCGTTGAACTCGTCGCGGACTCCACCTTCTATCTCGGCCGGCCGCATCTGCGCCGGCTGATCTGGCGCTTCACTCCCGATCTCTCCGTCGCCGTCACCCAGGTCGTCGCCGGTGACGCTGATGCGATTCAGGTCCTCGCCACGCCCGACAACATCGCTCGCGCAGAGGCGGCGAACCAGTTGAAGCTGTACCCGTATCCGGGGTCGGTCTACTCGCTGATGACGTTCAACCTTCGAGCCAACGGCGATCGGACGCGACCGCACCCGATTCTTGGCGATCCGGTCGTCCGGCGCGCGCTGGTTCTTGCCACCGACCGGACCCGGATGGCCGAGAACATCTTCCGCGGCCACGCGCGAGTGCCGCCAGGGCCGCTGTCGGAGATGTGGAAGGACCTCTGGTTCGACGATCTCCCGGTCCCTCCCTTCGACACGGCGCAGGCGGACCGCATGCTCGAGAGTCGGGGATGGATCACCGGACCAGACGGGATCCGAGTCCGCAATGGCACCCGCCTCGCGATCCACCTCGCCGTGCCGAGTTCGAGCGGGATGCGGAAGGCATACGCGCAGTTGATCCAGGAGGAGTTGAGCGTCGTGGGAGTCGACGTCGCGATCGACCAGATGGAGGCCGCGACGATGCAGGATCGGGAACGATCGGGTCACTTCGACGCGGCGATCGAATCGTGGAACACTGATCCGAGCCCGACCTCCAACCTCGCCGATGCGTGGGTGACCGGCGGTCCCGGCAACTTCGGCGGTTACAGCAATCCCGCATTCGATCGTGCGGTGGCGCGGGCGCGCGCGGCGATGTCGCCCGATAGTTCCCGCGCCGCCTGGCACGATGCGCTGACGCTGCTGGCGACGGATGCGCCGGCCGTGATGTTGGCGGCGCTCGACAACGTCGCCGCGGTGGATGGCCGCGTCACCAACGTCTCGCTGCGGCCCGACTACTGGGGCGGCGACCTGCGCCACTGGGAGATCCCGCCCGCTCGCCTCACAGCCCGCGATCGCGCGGAGCAGTGATGCCGCACTGGCTGGCGCGGCGGATCGTCTCGGCCGCGGCCACGCTGCTTGCCGTGCTGACGCTGGTCTTCACCGCGGTCCATCTCGCGCCGGGCACCCCGTTCATGCCGCGGGGCGATCGCCCCCCGCTCGATGCAGCGGCGGTGGCGCGCTTGCAGGCTCGCTTCGGACTCGATCAGCCGATCCCGGTGCAATACGGTCGGTATCTCGCCGCGCTGGCGCACGGTGAACTTGGCGAATCGTTCAGCGCCAGACGGCCGGTTGCGGCGATGCTCGTTGACGCCATTCCCAACACGCTGCTCCTCGCCGGCGCGGCACTGGCGATCGAATTCATCCTCGGTCTTGTCCTCAGTGTCTATCAGGGGACCCACGCCGGCTCGGCGCGCGATCGTGCGTTGACGCAGGTGACGCTCCTGTTCTATTCGATGCCGACCTTCTGGCTCGGCCTCGTCCTCCTCCTCGTCTTTGGCGAGCGGCTGCACTGGCTGCCGGTGGGCGGCATCGTCGACCCCGCGATGCACGCGTCGTTCGGCGCCGTCGGCCGAATCGTCGATCGGCTCCGGCATCTCCTCCTGCCGGCACTGACGCTCGGCCTGATCGGTGCGGCAGCGACCGCGCGCTTCGAGCGACCCGCCGTGATCGCCGCGACGCGAGCGGAGTTTGTCCAAAGTGCGCGAGCCCAGGGCGTCCGGCCTCACCGAATCCTCTGGGCCCATGTGATCCGCAATGCATTGCTTCCGTACATCACGCTCGCGGGATTGGCATTCCCGGTGCTGCTCACCGGCGCCGTTGTCGTTGAATCGGTCTTCGCGTGGCCGGGGATGGGAAAGCTTGCTGCCGACGCGATCGCGACCCGTGACTATCCGGTGGTCATGGCGGCGACACTGCTCGCCACCGTGATGGTCGTTGTCGGCAACCTCATGGCGGATTGCTGCTACGCTGTCGCCGATCCGCGAATCCGCGACGCGACCGCATGACGCTTGCGCACTGGGTCGCGCTCGCCGTGGTCCTGCTTTTCGCGACGGGTGTCGTCGAACGCTGCCGCCGCCGCGGGAACGCAGCGGTACGGCACTGCCTCTCGGACGCGATGACGCGGGTCGCGGTGCGTTGGCTGGTGATCCTCGCGGTCGCGGCGATCGTGGCGCCGTGGCTGGCGCCGTTTCGACCCTCGCGGCAACTCGATATTGTCGCGCTGGTCAATCAGGCGCCGTCATGGACGCATCCATTCGGTACCGATTCCTATTCGCGAGACGTGTACAGCCGGATGCTCTACGGCGCCCGGGTATCGCTTGGAGTCGGCGTCTTCGCGATGGTAGTCGCGGTGATCGCCGGCGGGACCATTGGCGTGGTGGCCGGCTACTTCCGGCGCGGCATCGACGGTGTCCTGATGCGGCTCGTCGATGTCGGGCTCGCCGTCCCGCGGATCTTTCTGGTGCTGGTCGTCACGGCGCTGTGGAGCGGCCTGGCGCTCGGGCCGCTGGTGCTGCTGCTCGGACTGACCGGCTGGTTCGCGACCTCTCGCCTGGTGCGATCCGAGGTCCTTGCCCTGCGCGACGCGCCGTTCGTGGAGGCGTCGCGCGCCGCGGGGGCGTCGCCGCTCCGGGTGATGTTGCGCGACGTCACCCCCAACGCTGCCGCGCCGATGATCGTCTCGGCAGCGCTGGGGATCGGCAACGTGATGCTGCTCGAAGCGGCCCTGTCGTTCCTTGGCGTCGGCGTGCAGCCGCCCGCCGCGAGCTGGGGCAACCTGATCGCCGACGGACGCGATCAGCTCATGATCGCACCGTGGACTACCCTCATTCCCGGAATCGCCGTGGCGTTGTCGGTCATGGCCTTCAACACGGTCGGCGATGCGCTGGAGCAGGCGCTCGACCCGCGGCGGAGTGATCCCTCCGGATCGATCGGCTAGCGGGTCGCTGCGGGAGCGGACCGGAGCTCCCAGAGCACGTTGACGATCTTCCATTCTCCGTTCCACCGGGCCAGCTGCAGGAAGTCCACCCAGGTCGACGCGTCGACCCGCGCCACCGCCGCGCCGTTGTAGATGTCGAGGATGTGGAAGTCCTTCCGTTGTGCGGCCGCCGGGGTCGCTGATCCGCCACCCGCCCGGGTGTTGTTGATCAGCGTCATCGCGCTCATCTGATTGAGCATGCTGTGGCCGGTTTTCGCGTCGGTCATGACCATCCGCTTGGCGAGTTCGGGGTGCAGCGCCCGCGCCATGCGGTCGGCATCGCCGCTATACCATCCTTCGATATAGTTCATCGCGGCCGCGTGGATGCCGGCGCTGTCGGTGGCGCTCTGGGCCATCACCGGCCGCGCGGTGACGACGGCAGTGCAGGCGATGGCAATGATGGAAAGGCGAACGAGGTGCATCGGGCATCCTGGAAGAGGTTGCCCCCACGATCACGAACGTGCCGGAGCCGAACAAGGCCGGAGGGACGAATGCAACGCGCCGCGGGACGAACCCGAGGAAACGAGGCGATCCGCGCCCTATATTCTCGTCGCATGAATGTTCCGATCGGTGAGGCGCGACCCGTCGCGACCGGCTGGCGAACCACGCGAGTGGTGCTCACCGTGCTGCTGATCTGGACCGCGCTCGCCGGCCTTTCGATCGTGCAGGCGGCGCTGACGATGCCGCCCGGTGCACCGGCGATGCCATGGGGACGCCTTGTCGTCCTGCGGCTGGCGGACTGGTACACCTGTGCGCTTTTCATCCCGGCATTCGTGTGGCTGAGCCGGCGCGTGCCGGTGACGGCGACGCGATGGGGCGGTGCAGTGGCGCTGCTCTTTGCCGCCAGCGCAGTCTTCGTGGTGCTCAAGTACCTGCTCTTCATGCCGATCGCGCAGTGGATCGTCCCGGGCACGTCGACGTCGTTCGCGCATCTCCTCGCCGGCAATGCCCTGATCGAGTTGATCATCTTCTGGGCGGTGATCGCGGTGATCCAGGCGACCGAGTTCAGGCGTCGCCTGCAGCAGCAGGAATACCAGCACATGGCGCTGCAGGCGCAGCTGACGGAGCGGCGGCTCGAAGCGCTTGGTGCGCAGCTGCAGCCGCATTTTCTCTTCAACGCGCTCAACGCCGTCGCCACGTTGATGCACCGCGACGTCGCCGCCGCCGATCGGATGATCATCCAGCTCGGCGACCTGCTGCGCGAATCGCTGCGCCGCGACAACGCCTGGGAAACCACCCTCGACGACGAGCTCACGCTGACCGCGCGTTACCTCGAGCTGATGCTGGCGCGTTTCAGCGACCGGCTCACGATCGTGGTGGAGGCCGACGCCGAGGCGCGTCGCGGCCTGGTGCCCCGGCTGATCCTGCAGCCGCTGGTGGAAAACGCGCTCGAACACGGGATCGCGCACCGGCGCGGCGACGGCTCGGTGACGATCTCGGCAACTCGGCGTGGCGACGTACTCGAACTGACGGTGCGGGATGACGGCCCGGGCGCCGCGGGCGGTCCGACCAACGGCACCGGCGTCGGTCTGCGGAATACCAGGGCACGGCTCGAACAATTGTACGGGGCATCGCAGGCATTGACGCTCGAGCGCTCGGCCGATGGCACGATCGCCCGCGTTGTCCTGCCGTGGCACGATCAGCCTGTGCTGCTCCCCGGTGGGCGATGACGCTCCGTCTCGTGGTGGCTGACGATGAACCGCTGGCGCGTGAGCGGATCCGGTCGCTTCTCGCCGCGCGGACCGATTGTGTCATCGTCGCTGAATGCCGGGACGGTGTGGAGGCGGCGCTGGCGATTGCGCAGCACGCCCCTGACGTGGTGCTGCTCGACATCAGGATGCCGGAACTCGACGGCTTCGACGTACTGGCGGCGCTCGAAGCAGAGGACCATCTCCCGGCGGTGATTTTCGTCACCGCGTTCGGTGATCATGCCGTGCGCGCGTTCGAGGTCGGTGCCGTGGACTACCTGATGAAACCGTTCGACGCCGACCGGCTTGGTCAGGCGATCGATCGTGCCGCGAGCCGCCACCTCGCGCTCTCCGACGTGCGCGCGATCCTCGCTGCGCTTCATCCTGATCGCCGGTATCCCGAACGATTCCTGGTGCGGGCGCCCGGACACATGTACTTCGTGCCGGCAGGCGATGTCGAATGGGTCGACGCTGCGTCGAACTATGTCCGCCTGCATGCGGGCGGCCGCCTGCACCTGGTGCGCGACACGATGACCGCCCTGGAATCCAGACTCCCGGCTGATCGTTTTGTCCGGATCCACCGGTCAGTGATCGTGCGCATCGATCGCATCGCCCGGATCGAGCCGACGGAGCGGGGAGAATATCGGCTGATCTTGCACGACGGGACGAAGCTGACCTCCAGCCAGACCTATTCTCCGAGAGTCCGCGCGCTCCTCCGGTGACAGGGTCGCAACCGTTCGCGGAGCGCGTCGACGCGCCGAACGTGCCTCACCGCGGGAATGCCGCGGATTCATTCCCCCCGCAGCGACTCGATCGGATCGACAGCTGACGCCCGCCGCGCCGGCAGATAGCTCGCAACGATGCCGACGCCGATCAGGAGTGCCGACATCCCGGCAAACGTCGTCACGTCGATCGCGGTCACGCCGAACAGCAATGAGCGGAGCGCCTGTGTCGAGAGCGCCGCGCCGAGCAGCCCGAGGACGATGCCGGCGCCGACCACGCGCGCCCCCTGCGCGACGACCATCCGCCTGACCTGCGCGGCGTCGGCACCGAGCGCCATGCGCACGCCGATCTCGCGGGTGCGTTGCGCCACCACGTAGGAGAGCACGCCGTACAGGCCGACAATGCCGAGGATCAACGCGAGCACGGCGGCGATCGCCAGCGTGAGCATCGTGAACGAGAGATCGACCATCGACCGCTGCGCGAGTCCCGCCATGGTATAGATGCGGTACATCGGCGCCTCGGGGGCGATGTCATGGACGATCGCGCGGACTTCCGGTGCGATCTTCTCCGCGCGCGTGGTCCGGATCACGTACCCCGGCGACGATTCCGCCCAGCTGGTATCGGTGGGACCGACGATCGGGAAGTACACCACCGGATTCGGCCGCTGCCGGAAATCGTCCTGCATCACGTCGGCGACCACGCCGATCACCGTGAACCAGGTGGTGTCGCCGCCCATCTGCAGTCGCCGTCCGATCGGATTGAGCCCCGGCCAGAGCGCTGTGGCGGCCGCCCGGCTCACCATCGCATTCCCGCGCCACGTCAGGCTCTCGTCGTCGGTGAACGATCGCCCCGAGAGCACCTTGATCTTCATTGTCTTGAAATAGTCGCCGGCGGTGAAGTTGTAATGAAGCTCGGCCGAAGCCTCCGCGCTGCGGTCGGAGCGGAATCGCGTTTCGTCGGTGTTCTCGTCAAGCGGAACGTTTTCGATCAGACCGACCGATTGCACGCCGGGGAGCGCGCGCAGTCGATCCATGAAGGCGAGGTCGAACCGCGCGAAGGTGGGACCGTCCTTAAGCGACGGGCGGTCCGGCGCGATCTGGAAGGTGAAGGTGTCGTGGGTGTCGTATCCGGGATTGACGCGCCGCAACCGCTCGAAGCTCCGCAGCAGGAGCCCGGACCCGATCAGCAGCACGAGCGCCAGCGCCGTCTGCGCCACAACGAGGCCGTCACGCACCCACGGCCGCTGATGCGTCGATCCTCGTCCGCCCTGGCGCAGGCGCCGCAGGTCGGGCGCGGACCCGCGAATCGCCGGGATCAGTCCGCACGCAATTGCCGTGATGAAGGTGACTGCCACGACGAACCCGACCACCACCACGCCGAGTCCTGCATCGCCGAGCCGGGGGACGTCGGCGGGAGCCGCGCGCACAAAGAGCGGTAGCGAGACTTTCGCAAGCGTGGCTGCAACGCCTCCCGCGACGATCGCGATCACCACGGCCTCGGCCATCTGCATCCGGATCAACTGTCCACGGCGGGCGCCGATGGCACGACGGACAGCCAGCTCGCGCAGCCGCCCTTCGGCGCGCACGGTGAATAGATTCGCCACATTGGCACACGCGATCAGCAGCACGATTCCCACGGCACCAAAGAGGACCAGCAGCGGCGTCTCGATGCCGCCGACAAGTTGATCACGCAAGGTGCGCACGACTGCCCGGTGCCGCGCGATGGTCCGGGCGTAGTTGGCGGATCCGCCGAAGCGCTGCGGGAGGCCTTGCGCCAAGGTGTTGAGTTCGTTCGTCAGCGCGGCGGTGGTGACGCCGGGCTTCATCCGCGCGACCATCCCCTCGCCGAAGTGTCCGGGGTCGACGTCGGCCAGTCCGGGCGCGCTTGAGATCCACAGCATCGTACCGTCGACGGGGAACCGGAAGTCCGGGCCCATCACGCCGATGATCGTGCGCATCCCTCCGCCGACTTCGTACGACCGGCCGATGACGCTCCGATCGCCGCCGAACCACGACTGCCAGAGCGCGTACGAGATCACGAAGACCCGCGACTCATCGTCCGCGACCGGAAGCCGGCCGAGAATCGGTTTCACGCCGAGCGTGGAAAACAAGGTGTAGGTGGGCCACGACATGCGGACGCGCTCCACCCGGTCGCCGACGCGAAGTGAGTTCGTGAAGGAATTGTAGAGCGCGACATCCTGGAGGAGATGGGATCGTTCGCGATACTGGAGATAGAACTCGCGGCTGACGCCGAATTCGGCGGGCATCTCCGTTCCCGGCGCCGAGGCCGCGACATACACCAGGCGATCGGGGTGCGGGTACGGCAACGACCGCAACAGGACCGCGTCAACGACGCTGAACATCCCCGCGTTGACGCCGATGGCGAGCCCGAGCGTGGCGATCGCGACGACCGCAAACCCCGGCGACCGCCGGAGAGAACGCGCGGCATGGCGGAGGTCGCCGGTCCATTCGCTGAGCATGTGTTGCACTCCTTCTCTCTCGGGATCGACGATGGCGTGCGCCGTGACTGTCGGGTTCCATCGCTCGGCAACGGACGTTCCGATCAGGTCACCAATGGCGGACATGGTGTAACGGGCGGTGGCGAACGGCCCGCGGCGCCGGGCGGCGTCGAAGTCGCGTTCGAGCTGGTCGATGATCTCCGCACCGAACTCCCGCCTGAACCAGGCGGGGAGGATCCGGCTGCACCAGCTCAGCACTCGTTTCACGACCGGTCCGGCACGATCCGCAACCGCTTCTCGGCGACGAGCGCCGCATGCCTGAGCCGATGCGCTTCGGTCGCCAGTGCCCGGCGACCGGTCGCGGTCAGCGTATAGTACTTTCGCGGCAGCCCGGGGTGCCGCGGCACATCTGTATCCTCGGCCGTTTCGCGCACGAATCCGTTCCCCATCAGCCGCCCGATCACACGGTACAGCGAGCCGGCCGGCGGGTTGAGCGTTCCCGACGACTCGTCCGCCACGGCGGTCCGGATCGCGTAGCCGTAGAGCGGCGCCCCGGCGAGCGCCAGGAGGACGTGGAATTCGAGGGGGCTCAGTTCGGGAACGCGCGGCCGGTGCACGATGACTCCAGGGTAATTGCTCCTTGAGAGTATATAGACACCGCCGCCACCGGGAAGGTTGCCACCGGCGGTCGCCGGTCCGCCGTGCTTGACCTAAATCGGTGCCACACCGAAGTTTCCGCCCCTGCTCGATTCCACTGCGAGGCGCGCTTTCAGCATGGCAGTTCGGACCTCTTCCCGCGACACCGCGCCACCTGCCGGCCTTTCCCGTGCACAGCTGCTGGAGCTCTATCGCTGGATGCGGCTTACCCGCACGCTTGAGGAGCGTCTGGTCGCCCTCTACCGGCAGACCAAGGTGGTCGGCGGGCTCTTCCGGTCACTCGGCCAGGAGGCGTGCGCCGTCGGCTCCGCCTTCGCGCTGGAGCGTCGCGACGTTCTCTCGCCGCTGATTCGCAATCTCGGATCGATGCTGGTGAAGGGCGCGGAGCCGCTGGAGATCCTGCGCCAGTACATGGCCAAGGGGAATTCGCCGACGCGCGGCCGGGAGCTCAACATCCATTTCGGCGACGTGGTCGACCGCAACTTCGTGGGCCAGATCTCGCATCTCGGCGACATGGTCCCGGTGATGGCCGGGGTGACGCTCACCTTCAAGATGCGGAACGAACCGCGCGTCGGCCTGGTCTATGTTGGCGACGGCGCGACGAGCACCGGTGCATTTCACGAAGGAATCAACTTCGCCGCAGTGCAGCGCTGTCCACTCGTCGTCGTGGTCGAGAACAACGGCTACGCCTACTCCACGCCGACGAACAGGCAGACCGCCGCCGATCGTCTTGTCGACAAGGCCGCGGGATACGGCGTGCCGGGCGTGCGCGCCGACGGAAACGACGTCCTCGAGGTCTATCGCGTCACCCGCGCCGCGGTCGACAACGCTCGCGCCGGTGGCGGCGTGACACTCCTCGAGTTGATGACGTACCGCCGGAAGGGGCATGCGGAGCATGACTCCCAGAGCTACGTCCCGCCCGGCGAAATCGAGACATGGGCGGCGACCAACGATCCGGTCGATCGCTATGTGGCGCGCCTCGCCGACGAATTCGGTTTCGACGCATCCGAACTCGCGGCGATTGATGACGAGGTGCGCGCGACCGTCGACGCCGTGACGGACGAAGCGGAGTCCGCCCCGCCGTGCGACGGCCCCGATGCGCTCCGCGGCGTGTACGCCGATCCGGGGGAGATGCCCGTGCTCTGGTATCGCGGAGAGGCGTCGAGTGCGGTGACCGCGCACGAGCGCCCGGTCTCGTGGGGGACGCACGATGGCTGAGATCACCTTTGTCGAGGCGATTCGCGAGGGATTGCTGGAAGAGATGGAACGCGACCCGAACGTCTTCTGTCTCGGCGAGGACATCGGCCGGTACGGCGGCGCGTTCAAGGCGACCGACGGACTCCTCGACCGGTTTGGCGAGGGACGCGTGATCGACGCGCCGATTTCGGAAGCCGCGATCGTCGGCGCTGCCGCGGGCGCCGCGCACTACGGCATGCGACCGGTCTGCGAGATGCAGTTCATCGATTTCATCTCATGCGCATACGACATGCTGACCAACTACGTCGCGACCGCGCGCTACCGAGCGATGTTGCCCTGCCCGATCGTCGTGCGCGGTCCGTCGGGTGGCTACGTCCGGGGCGGGCCGTTCCACTCGCAGAATCCCGAAGCGGCGTTTCTGCACACTCCCGGTCTCAAGATCGCCTATCCGTCGACCGCCGAAGACGCCAAGGGAATGTTGAAGGCGGCGATCCGCGACGACGATCCCGTGCTCTTCTTCGAGCACAAGTATCTCTATCGACGGATCAAGGGGACGATGCCGTCCGGCGATCATGTCGTGCCGCTCGGGAAGGCCCGCGTCGCCCGCGAAGGGCGCGATCTGTCGATCATCACCTACGCGGCGACGGTCTGGAAGGCGCTGGAAGCAGCGGAGGAACTGGAGCGGTCGGACGGCCTGTCGGTCGAGGTAATCGATCTGCGCTCCTTGCTGCCGCTCGATGACGATGCCATCGTTGCCACGGTGCGGAAGACCAATCGAGTGCTCGTGGTGCATGAGGACACGGTGACCGGCGGCATCGCCGGCGAAATCACTGCGCGGATCAACGAGCTCTGCTTCGAGTGGCTCGACGCGCCGGTGCGGCGTGTCGCCGCGCACGACGTGCCGTTGCCGTACGCGCCCCCGCTCGAGGATTTCGTCCTCCCGCAAACATCGGATATTGTGCGCGCGAGCCGCTGGCTCGCCGCCTACTGAACGCAGTCGAACAGGAGTCAACGTGGCGCGAATTGATGTCATCATGCCGCAAATGGGCGAATCGATCGCCGAAGGAACGATGTCGAAGTGGCTCAAGAAGGTCGGTGACGCCGTGAAGCGCGACGAGCCGATCTTCGAGATCTCCACCGACAAGGTCGACGCAGAGATTCCTGCGCCGAACGGCGGCGTGCTGACCGAAGTCCTGGTCACCGAGGGGCAGACCGTCGCGGTGGGGACGATCGTCGGGCGGATCGAGACCGAAGCTGGCGCGGCGGCCGCGGCCTCCGCGCCGGCGACGAGTGCACCGGCTCCCGCCGCACCGCCGGCGAAGGCGCCGGAACCGGCACCGGCAAGGGCAGCGACACCGGTACCGGCCGCGAAGCCGGCACCCGCACCGGCAGCATCGAGCGCGCCAGAACCAGCCGCGGGGACCGAGTCGGCGGAGGATCGCCTCAAGCGGAAATCAACGCCGCTGGTGCGCAAGATGGTCGAAGAGCATCACCTCGATCTCGGGGCGATTCCCGGAAGCGGATCGGCGGGTCGGGT
This sequence comes from Gemmatimonadales bacterium, assembly GCA_036500345.1. Taxonomy (NCBI): domain Bacteria; kingdom Pseudomonadati; phylum Gemmatimonadota; class Gemmatimonadia; order Gemmatimonadales; species Gemmatimonadales bacterium. The sequence continues at coordinate 112,432 of DASYCE010000017.1, forward strand.
GACCAAACAGGATGTCCTGAGCTATCTCGAGTCGGGTGCGCCCGCTCCGGAGCCATCGCGTGCTGCCGACCTGGCACCCGCGGCGATGAGCACGTCGTCGGTGGCACCGGCCGCCCCCTCGGCACCGGTCTCCGTCCCGGCCAGCGCGACCGTGGCGGCGTGGGAGGGCGATCGCGTCGAACCGTGGAGCAGGATTCGCAAGCTCACCGCCGACCACATGGTGATGTCGCGCCGGGTGTCCGCGCACGTCAATTCGCTGATCGAAATCGACTTCACGCACGTGGCCCAGGTCCGCAAGCGGTATCGCGACGTCTACGCCGAGCGCGGCGTCAACCTGACGTTCCTGGCATTCATCGCCAAGGCGATCGCGGAGAATCTCCGCAAGCATCCGATCGTCAACGCCGCGGTGTCCGGCGACAATACCATCTATCGCCGCGACATCAATCTCGGCATCGCCGTGGCGCTCGACTGGGGCCTGATCGTCCCGGTGGTTCGCCACGCGGACGAGTTGTCGCTGCTCGGCATCGCGCGCGCGGTACAGGATCTGGCCGAGCGCGCCCGGGGCAAGCGGCTCAATCCCGACGACGTGCAGAAGGGGACATTCACCATCACCAATCCGGGTGGCTTCGGCACCTACGTCGGCACGCCGGTGATCAACCAGCCGCAGGTCGCGATTCTCGCCGTCGGTGCGATCGAGAAGCGGCCGTCGGTGGTGACCCTTCCCGACGGCAGCGACACGATCGGCGTACGCACCAAGGGAATGTTCTGCCTTGCGTACGATCATCGCGTGGTCGACGGTGCGGATGCCGACCGATTCCTCGCGGATGTTCGCAAGACGTTGCACACCTTCCCGGAGCATCAGGGGTAGCTGGCGCGGTGCAGGTGAGGCAGGTCGCACGACGCGGTGGCGTCATCAAGGAGGTACTGTGGCGCGGCAGATACGGGATGCAGCGGGGGCGATCTGGGAAGTGGTGCCCAGTGGTCGCCGGACGCAGTACGGCGCCGACGAGTCGTCGCTGGAATTCCAGCGAATCGGCGGCAACGGTGAACTTCGTTTCGCCCGCTATTCTCCCCGCGGCGCCAAGGCGCTGGAGATTGCGCTTGAAGAGGCGACGGACCAGGCGCTGCAAACGCTGTTGTCGCAATCGCAGCCGGCGTGGACATCGCCGGACGGGAGCTACGGCCGCCTGACGTGATCGATCTCCACTGCCATTCGACGGCATCGGACGGTCTTCTCTCGCCCGCCGACGTTGTCGCTGCCGCGGCGGCGGCCGGACTCATGGCGGTGGCCCTGACCGACCACGACACCCTCGCCGGCCTTCCCGAGGCGCGCGTCACCGCCGCGAGGCTCGGCGTCGAACTGATCGGTGGATGCGAATTCTCCGTCGGCGTCACGTGGGGAGAGATGCATCTACTGGCGTACTTCCTCGAGCCCGGAACTGTGGCGGTCGAAGCCGCCCTCGCCGACGCGCGCGCCGATCGGTCGCGCCGCGCCTCCGCCATGGTGACACAACTCTCCCGCCTCGGCGTCCCGCTGACACTCGATGATGTCCGGACCGAGGCGAATGGTGGCGCGATGGGTCGACCCCATGTTGCTCGCGCGTTGCATCGGCGTGGCCACGTCCCGTCGGTGCAGGCGGCGTTCGATCGATACATCGGCCGCGGTCGCCCGGCGTTCGTCGAGAAGGAACTTCCGGCGTTCAGTGCGATCGCCGAGCTGGTTCACCGGTGCGGCGGAATCGTGTCGGCGGCGCACCTCAAGGGGTACGGCACCAGGAACAACCTCGAGCGGCTGAAGCACGAGGGGCTCGACGCCGTCGAAACGCGGCACCCCAGTCATCACGGCGACACCCTCGCGACGATCACCGAGGCTGCGTTGTCGCTCGACCTCGCGCGCACCGGAGGGTCGGACTGGCACGGCGAAACGGACCCGAGCGGAACCCACGCCACGCTCGGTTCGCAGCATGTACCCGACGAATGGCTCGTCGCGTTGCGGGCGCGGGCCGCAGCACGCGCCGGGAACGGTTGAATGGAACTCGACGGGCGAGTGGCACTCGTGACCGGCGGGGCTGTCCGGCTCGGTCGCGCGTTCGCCGAGGCGCTGGCGGGGCGCGGGATGCGCGTCGCCGTGCATTACGGTTCGTCGAGCAGGGAAGCCGACGAAGTGGTGGCGGCGCTGCGATCACGCGGCGCCGATGCGGCTGCGTTCGGTGCCGATCTTCGTGACGTGTCGGCGGCGCTGAAGCTGGTCGATGATGTGGTGCAGCACTTCGGACAGCTTGACCTGCTGCTCAATTCGGCCGCGGTGATGGAACGGATCGGTGTTGCGGATACATCGGCCGAGCAGTGGGACGATGTCCTCAATCTCAATCTTCGCGCCCCGTTCTTTCTCGCACAGCGTGCCGCTCCGCATCTCGCGAAAACCCACGGCACGATCATCAACATGGCCGACCTCGGCGGACTCGAGCCGTGGCCCGGCTACGCTGCCCATTCAATCAGCAAGGCGGGAGTGGTGATGTTGACCAAGGTCCTCGCCACGGCGCTCGCCCCGGATGTCCGCGTCAACGCGCTCGCGCCCGGGACCGTCATGGTGCCGGATGACTTCGACAAGGCGAAGCGGGACTTTCTCTCGGCAACCACGCCGATGCAGCGCCTCGGGACGCCCGAGGATGCCGTGCAGGCGATGCTCTTCCTCGCCGAGCGGGCAGATTTCATCACGGGAGAGATCCTCGTGGTTGACGGCGGGCGAGTATTGCGCCGATGATCGCGCTCGGTGACGTGGCGATCATGGGCGGCGGCTGCTATGGCACCTTCTATCTCGAACAGCTGGAATCGGCACGCGCCAGGGGCGCGGCGACGATTCGCCAGGTCCTGGTCGTCGATCACGATGCGGGATGCCAAGCGGCGCCCGCGATCGGGGCGGGGAGTACGCTCGTCGTTGCCGACTGGGGTGATTTTCTCGACCGCTGGCTCGGCGACCAGTCGCGCGATCGCGATGGCCTCGCCGACACAATTGTCCCAACGCCGCTCATGCCGCACCTTCTGGCGCAGTGGCTGGAGCGGGCGGCGCGAAACCGGTGGCCCGACCGTGACGTCGCCCTCGTGGCCGCCGACGAACCACTCGGAACACCGTTCGACCGACTCGGCGCGGATGGCGTGCGGTACGTGTCGTTCGCGGACTGGATCTGCCCGATGCACTGCGTCGAACCGCTCATCTGCCCGATGATCAAGGCGCCGCGCACCTGGGAGATGGAAGACTCGGTAACCGACTGGACGACACGACACGGTGCATCCCGACCGACAGCCGGCCCGGCACTCTTCACCTGCCGGCACGCCGTGTATGGCGTCGGCATGTATCCTGCCCGTATCGCGACCGAGGCGTTCGAGGCCTTTGTTCCGGTGGCCAGCGCCGACACAGGTGGCGACCTCGTGATCGGGTCGATCTCCGCATGCCACGGCGCGATCGCGTTGCTGCGGGTTGGTCCCGCAGTGCGAGCGGTCGCGGCGTGATCCTCCCCGCGGAGGGGAACCGTCGGTTGTTCTATATTCGCACGGCACAGATGCGGTGAACCATTGACCTCCGGTGACGATTCGCGATGACCGACCCCTTTGCTCCGCCCCCTGACGAAATCGGCACTGAATTCGACGTGATCATCATCGGCGCCGGCCCCGCGGGGCTCTGCGCCGCGATGTACTCCGGCCGCGGCATGCTCCGGGCGGTCGTGCTCGAGCGCGGCATCCCCGGCGGCGAGCTTCTCAATACCGAGAAGGTCGAGGACTACCCGGGATTCGTCTCGATTCTCGGTCCCGATCTGGCCGAGAAGATGACCGTGCACGCCAAGGAGTTCGGCGCCGACATCCGGATGGAGGAAGCGACGTCAATCGTCCGGCGCGACGACGGGATCTTCGAGGTCACTACGATGAGCGGTGCCGTCTTCACCGCACCGGCGGTGATCCTCACGGCCGGCGGCACGCCAAACAAGCTCGGTGTCCCGGGCGAAGCAGAGTACGCGGGGAAGGGCGTCTCCTACTGCGCGGTATGTGACGGCGCATTCTTCAAGGGCGAGACGATCGCGGTGATCGGTGGTGGCGATGCCGCGGTCGAAGAGGCCGACTATCTCACTCGCTATGCGGCGAAGGTGTACATCGTGCATCGGCGCGAGGAATTCCGCGCCGCTCGCGTGCTGCAGGAACGGGCGTTCTTCAATCCGAAGATCGAGGTCCTCTGGAACCGGAAGGTGCTGGAGATGCTCGGGGACGGTCGCGGATTGCAGCGGCTGACGATGGAAGACACGACCAGCGGCGAAGTGTCCGAACTCCCGGTGACCGGCGCCTTCGTGTTCATCGGCTTCACCCCGAACTCCGGGCTCGTGAAGCAGCACATCGAGCACGATCCCGCCGGGTACCTGATCACCAATGACCGGATGGAAACGTCGATTCCCGGCCTCTTCGCCGCGGGCGATCTCCGGGTGCAGCTCACCCGCCAGGTCACGACTGCCGTTGGTGATGCCACGACCGCCGCGATTGCCGTCGAGAAGTTCCTCGCGGCCCGGAAAGAGGTCAATCCGGTCTGACCGGAGTGCCGTATACATTTCCCGGCATGACGACCCGCACCGAAAAAGATCCGCTCGGCGAGAAGCAGGTGCCCGCCGACGCCCTGTACGGCATCCAGACCCTTCGCGCCGCCGAGAACTTCCCCATCTCCGGGCTCCCACCGCTCCCCGCGTTTGTCGACGCGGTCGTGATGATCAAGCGGTCCGCCGCCGAAACCCATCGCGAAACGGGACGCCTCGACGCGAAATACGCCGACGCGATCATCCGCGCCGCCGACGAGATTCTCGCCGGGCAACATCGCGAGCAGTTCATCGTCGATCCGTATCAGGCCGGTGCCGGCACGTCGCACAACATGAACGTGAACGAGGTCCTCGCCAATCGCGCCAACGAACTGCTCGGCGCGCCGCGCGGCAAGTACTCGCCGATTCATCCCAACGATCACGTCAACATGGCGCAGTCGACCAACGACGTGATTCCGACGGCGATGCGCCTCGCCACGTTGCGCACGCTCCCCGCGCTCCTCGCCGCGATGGAAGGACTCGAGCACTCGTTTCTCGCCAAGGGGAAGGAATTCGACGGGGTGATGAAATCGGGGCGCACGCACCTGCAGGATGCGACGCCGATCCGCCTCGGGCAGGAGTTCACCGCGTACGGGCACACGGTATCACGACACCGGCAGAAGCTCTCCGAGGCGTCGCACTGGCTGCGAGCGATGAACATCGGCGGGACCGCGGTGGGCACCGGAATCAACGCCGAGAAGACCTATCCGGGATTGATGGTGAAGTACCTCAAGGCACTCACCGGCCTCGAGCTCGAGGAGTCGACCGATCGCATCCAGTTGATGCAATCGATGGGCGACATCGCGACCTTCAGCGGTGCGGTGCGCGCCTTTGTCCTCGATCTCGGCAAGATCGCCGACGACATCCGGCTCCTCGCATCGGGACCGCGCACCGGACTCGCGGAGATTCTCCTCCCGGCGGTGCAGCCGGGGTCGAGCATCATGCCGGGGAAGGTCAACCCGTCGATCGCGGAGATGGTGAATCAGGTCTGCTACCAGGTGATCGGCCTCGACACCACGGTCGCGATGGCGTCGAAGGCGGGCCAGCTCGAACTCAACGTGATGATGCCGGTGATCACGCACAACATCGTCTTTGCGCTGATGATTCTCGCGCGCGCAGTTGAGACCTTCGACGAGCGATGCATTCGCGGCATCGAGGCCGATGCCGCGCAGTGTGCCTACTGGCTCGAACGGAGTCCCGCGCTGGTGACCGCGCTCGCGCCGAAGATCGGCTACGCAGAGGCCGCCAAGCTCGCCAAGGAAGCGATCGCGACCGGGCTCACCGTGAAGCAGCTGGTGGTCGAGAAGAAGATTCTCGAAGGACGCGAACTCGATGAGGTGCTTGACCTGCACGCCATGACCGAGCTGGGCGTGCCCGGCGGTAAGGGCCTCCCGGGCGGCGGATGACCATCGGCACGCAGCGCTGGCGGCAGCTGGCGCTCCTTGCCGTCGCAGAATTGCTCGGCATGTCGGTCTGGTTCGCCGGGACCGCGGTTGCTCCAGCGCTGCGCGTCACACTCTCCCTCTCCGCCAGTCAATCGGCGTGGCTCACGTCGGCGGTCCAGCTCGGCTTTGTAGCGGGCACGCTGGTCGCCGCCGTGCTCAATCTCTCCGACATCATTCCGTTGCGCTGGTACGTCGCGGCGGCAGCCGTGCTCGCCGCGCTGGCGAACGCCGCGCTGATTCCATCGCACACCTTTGCTGTTGCGGTCGCCACCCGCGCGCTCACGGGGATGGCGCTCGCCGGCGTCTACCCTCCAGCGATGAAGATGGCCGCGACGTGGTTTCGAGCCGAACGGGGGCTGGCGATCGGCGCGGTGGTCGGCGCGCTCACCATGGGAAAGGCGACGCCGTACCTCCTCGAAGGCGGCAATCATCTTCCGTTTCGCGCCGTCGTGCTCGTTCCGTCGGTCGCCGCACTCGTTGCCGCACTCCTGATCGCTCGGTGGTACCGCGACGGTCCCCACGCGTTTCCCGCGCGACCCTTTTCCTGGGGACTGATCGGTGAGGTGGCACGCCAGCCGATCCTCCGCGAAGTCACCGGCGGGTACCTCGGTCACATGTGGGAACTGTACGCTTTCTGGGCCTGGATCCCGGCGTATCTGGCCGCGTCGTTCGCTGCCGCCGGCGGAAGCCGCGACGTCGGCGCGTGGGCTTATTGCTGTGTCGCGATCGGCGCAGTGGGATGCATCTGGGGTGGCATTTCCGCCGATCGCGTGGGCCGGCCCCGCGTGGTGCGCGTGGCGATGGTTGTCAGCGGATGCTGCTGTGTTGCGAGCGCACTGATCTTCGGCGGCCCGCGGTGGCTCGTGTTGCTTGTCTGCCTTCTCTGGGGCGTCGCCGTGATCGCCGACTCGGCGCAGTTTTCGGCCATGGTCACCGAACATGCGCCGGCGCACGCGGTTGGCACGGCGCTCACCCTGCAGACCTCGCTCGGCTTTCTCCTGACGGCGGCGAGTATCCAGCTGGTGCCGGCGGTCGCCGGTGCGCTGGGATGGCGCTGGGCGCTGGTTGCGCTGTCGCTTGGTCCCGCCGCCGGTATCGCCAGCGTCCGCCGGTTGGGGCGCGCATAGCCATGTCGACCGCGAAGCACTCGGCCTAGAAGACCACCATCCCGATAATGGCGCCAAACATGATCACTGTAGTAATCGCTACTACAGTGAGTCCGAGCCGCGAGCTCGGCTGGCCCTGCATCAGCTCGCTGTCCGATGCCGCGATCAGGATGCCGAGGAGGAGGAACGGCGCCAGGATCCCGTTGATCACCGCGGTCCAGTACAACGCCTTGATCGGCGTCACGTTGGCAAAGTCGAACCCCGTTCCCGCGGCCACCGCGATCAGCACCACGGCGTAGAACGCCGGCGCGCCGCGGAAGTGTTCGTCGATCCCCTGCTGCCATCCGAACAGTTCGGCGAAGGCGTACGCCGCGGACCCGGCGAGCGTGGGAATCGCGAGTGCGCCGGTGCCGACCAGGCCGACGGTGTACAACACGGCGGCAAAGCGGCCGGCCAGCGGGCGCAGCGCTTCGGCCACATCCCGGCTGCTCTCCAGCTGCGTCAACCCGTGGACATGCAGCGTGAGCGCGGTGGTGAGGATGATGAAGAACATCGCGGCGTTCGAGAAGAACGTCCCGATCCCGACGTCGATCTTCCGCCGCGAAATCTCGTCGCCCGTCGCGTTGCGCCGCGCCACCAGCGAATGGCGGCCGAGCGCCTTCTCCTCCTCCACTTCCTGCGATGCCTGCCAGAAGAAGAGGTACGGCGAAATGGTGGTGCCGAGAATGGCGACGACGGTAGCCCACGGCGCATTCCCGCGCGGCATCGACGGGAGCAGTGTGTCGTGGAGGACCGCTCCCCAGTGTGGTCCGACCTTCAACGCCGCGATCACGTAGGCAAAGAGCACCAGTGCCAGCCACTTCAGCACATTGGCGACCATCGCGTAGCGCAACCGCACCGTCGCCCATCCGATGATGGCGCCGAAGACAATCACCCAGATGTGCGAGTCGACGTTGGACAACATCTCGGCCGCATCGGCCATCGCCGAGAGGTCGGCGCCGATGTTGGCCGTATTCGCGATCAACAGCGCGAGGCAGGCGACCGCAAGGACCATCCGGGGGAACTTGAGTCGCAGCGCGGCCATCAACCCTTCGCCGGTGACCATGCCGATCCGGGCGCACATCGCCTGCACCGCTGCCATCAATGGCCAGGTGAGCGGCGCCAGCCAGAGGAGCGACGTCCCGAACTGCGCGCCGGTGATCGAATACGTTGCGATCCCGGAGGGATCGTCATCGGCGGCGCCCGTGATCACCCCGGGCCCGAGCGCGCTCCAGAACTGGCGCACAAGGCGGATAGCCCGGCCTGGTTGCTTGGCGGCCGAGCGGGCGAGCGAACGTGCCGATGGCATGAAGCCAATAGTAGCAACGACTATGATTCGAGACATGCCCTCGACACCGTCGCTCTCCCCCGACGAACTCCTTCGCTACGCGCGCCACCTCACGCTCGCCGAAGTCGGCGTCGCGGGTCAGGAGAAGCTCAAGGGCGCGCGCGTCCTGCTCATCGGAGTGGGCGGACTCGGATCACCGGCGGCGCTCTATCTCGCGGCGGCCGGTGTCGGGACGCTCGGAATCGTGGACAGCGACATCGTCGATCCGTCGAACCTGCAGCGCCAGGTCCTGCACGACACGCACTCGATCGGGGAAGAGAAGACCGCATCGGCGCATCGCAAGCTCGACGCCCTCAACCCCAACGTGCACGTCGAACTCTTTGCCGAGCGAATCACCGCGGCGAACGCACGGGAGATCGTCCGGCAGTTCGACGTCGTGATTGACGGCAGCGACAATTTCCCGACACGCTACCTGGTGAACGATGCCTGCGTGCTGGAGCGGCGGCCGCTGGTGTATGGCAGCATCCTGCGCTTCGAAGGGCAGCTGTCGCTGTTCGTCACACCGGGCGGCCCGTGCTATCGCTGCCTCTTCTCCGAGCCGCCGCCCGCGGAGTTGGTCCCCAGCTGCGCCGACGCCGGTGTCCTCGGCGTACTTCCCGGAATCATCGGCACGCTGCAAGCGCTCGAGGCGATCAAATGGATCGTGGGGATCGGCCAATCTGCGCGCGGCCGGCTCCTGCTGTTCGACGCACTGGCGCTGTCGTTCCGTGAAATCGCCGTTCATCGTGATCCCGACTGCGCCGTCTGCGGTGATCATCCGACGGTCACAGCGCTGATCGATTACGAGGAGTTCTGCAACGTGGGGGAGATGCGGATGATCGATGATGCGGCCGAAATCGGCCCGGGAGAGCTGGCGCGTCGGATGAAGGAGCCGAATCCTCCGTTCGTCCTCGATGTGCGCGAGGAGTGGGAATTTGCACTGGCCCACCTCGAAGGAACCCGGCTGATTCCACTCGGCCTCCTTCCCGGCAGGCTCGCCGAGCTCCCGCGTGGCCGCGATCTGGTCACCCTTTGCCATCACGGCACCCGATCACTCCGGGCACGCGACCTGTTGATCCGCGCCGGCTTCGGCCGGGTGCAATCCCTCGAAGGCGGGATTGACGCCTGGGCCGTCCAAGTCGATCCGGCACTTCGGCGGTATTAGCGCGAGAATTGCGGGAGGGGAAAGTGCCGAAGGGGGGACTCGAACCCCCACGGGCTTGCGCCCACTGCGCCCTGAACGCAGCGCGTCTACCAGTTCCACCACTTCGGCGAGGGCGCAAACGTAGTGCTCGCAACGACCTGACGTCAAGCAGAGGGCCCCATCGACCGTTACTTTGAAGCACTATGCCGGGCCACGCAGAGCCAGCCCAACCACCGGTCCCGGGCGCGCGAGAAAGTATTGCGCGAAACCCCAAGGCGACCCACGACTTCCACATCCTCGACACACTGGAAGCCGGAATCGTGCTGACCGGAACCGAGGTCAAGTCGCTCCGTCGGCGGGGCGCCTCGATCAAGGAGGCGTTCGGACGGATTTCCCGGGGCGAGGTATGGATCGAAAATCTCAATATCACGCCATACGAGCAGGGGAACCGCTACAACCATGACCCGATCCGCGGCCGGAAGCTCCTGCTGCATCGGCGCGAGATCGAGAAACTGGTCGGCGCCGTGGAGCGCCAGGGTCTGGCGTTGATTCCGCTCGAACTCTACTTCGTCCGCGGTCGCGCCAAGCTGCAACTCGCCCTCGGCCGGGGGAAGAAGGCGCACGACAAGCGCGAGGACCTGAAGCGCCGCGAAGCCGACCGCGAGGTCGCCCGGGCGATGGCGTGGAAGGGGCGCGGATGATCGCACTCCTCGCCGCCCTGGCGGTGTCCCGGGCTGCGCCGACGCTGCTCCATGTGAACCGCACCGGCAACGCGTCCTACGACATTCGCCTGGTCCAGCGACCGGGCGAGGGGCCGCTCGTTCCGCTCGCTCCCCTCGCCGAGGCTCTTGGTGGGCAGGTGCAGCGCCAGGGGCTCTGGATCGTACTGAGCACCACCAGCGGGAACTTCCGCTTTCTCCCCGGCACGCCCGTGGTTGAATACGGCAGCACCGTTCGCGGTCTCCCGGGCGTCTCGCACGTGCGTGGCGATTCGCTCGATGTGCCGCTGGCCTTCGTCGCCGAGGTCCTGGCCGATCCTCACCGGCAGGCATGGAACTGGACCCCATCGACGGCAGTGCTGAGTGAGGGTGCGGCACCGCCGCCGCTCACGATCAGGCCATCGCGCACCACGATCGCGAACGACGCGCGGAGTCGCTCACCCAGCGGGTTCCGTCGCTCGCATCTCGTCACCATCGATCCCGGTCACGGTGGCACCGATCCCGGCAACCCGGGAATGTTCTTTCCGCGCGGCCTCAGGGAGAAGGACGTCACCCTCGCCGTCAGTCTGCTGGTACGGGATGAATTGGTGGCGCGCGGCGTGAAGGTCCGGATGACCAGGATCATCGACACACTGATCAACCTGGGTCAGCGTGCCCCGAAGTTCTGCACCTCCGATTGTGACCTCTTCGTGTCGATCCACGTGAATTCGTTGAATCCGCGGCCGGGGTACACCTCCATTCGCGGATTCGAGACGTATTTTCTCTCCGAGGCGCGCTCGGCCGATGCCGCTCGCGTGGCGCGGATGGAGAACGAAGCGGTCCGGTATGATTCGCCGGACAGTGATCCGGCGCCGTCGGGCGGACTCGATTTCATGTTCAAGGATCTCCAGAGCGGCGCGATGCTTCGGCAGTCGCAGGAGGCTGCCTCGCTGATCCAGACGTACCTGAGCGAGGTGCACGACGGTACTGATCAGGGCGTCAAGCAGGCTGGCTTCGCGGTGCTGAACACGGCGCGCCGTCCCTCTGTTCTGGTAGAAATGGGATATGCCACCAATCGTCAGGACGCGGCACTGATGACCAGCTCCGACGGGCAGCGCAAGCTGGCCGCCAACATCGCCCGCGCGATCATCACCTACCTCCGGCAGAACGAGGCGGAGACGATCGATTCCTCGGAGAGCGCCAGCCCGTGAAGCGCGGCACCATCGCGGTGGTGGTCCTCCTCGCCGCGTGCTCGTGGTCCAATTCACTCTACCAGGCCCGGCAACTCACCGCCTCCGCTGAACGTGCCGAGCGCGAACGGCGATTGGGCGAAGCGCAGACGACCTGGGGCCAGGTCATCGTCAAGGCCGAATCGTCCTATGCCCGATCGCCACGCGGAAAGCGCGGGGCCGAAGCGCTCTGGCTCGCGGGACAAGCCGAGTCACGAGCCAACGATTGTGATCGCGCCGTGCCGACCCTGCAGGCGGCGTTCTTCGCATCCCCGTACGCCGTTTGGCGTCAGCACTTGCTGCTCGCGCTGGGGCTCTGCGCCGAGGCGTCGAACCGCCCGACTGCCATGGCGACATACGCCATGCTGCTCAGCTCGCATCCCGACTCGGCCACTCGCCGGATCGCATCGCTGCATCAGGGACATGTCCTCGCGCTGCAGGGCGAATGGGCCCGTGCGGATTCGGCGCTCGCGGGTGACGACACCTTTCCCGCGCGTCTCGACCGGGCCACGGCACTGGCGCATCTCGGCCGCGCCCATGACGCCCTCGTCAATCTCGATCCATTGATCCAGGCCGGCGACACGACGGTGCGCTGGATCGATTACGTCGAGGAACTGGCGCGCCACGATCCCGCCGTCGCCGATACACTGCTGCAACACCTCCAGCGCTTCAGTCACGACTCGGTCCTGGTGCGGGGCAGGATGCAGCCGCTGGCGACCGAGGAGCAGCAATCGGCGTGGCTCATCGCGGCGGCGCGGGCTGCGGCACAGCTTCATCCCGCCGCAACCGATCGTTGGCTGGCGGAGCTCGCCACGCGACCGGCTTCGCAGGCTGTATCGGATGGGAGGTACCTCTCTGCGCAGCTCCACATCCTTCGGTCAGGCTCGGTGGCTGAGCTGAACCAGGCGATCAGCGCATTTGGCACCGGAACACCGGAAGGATCGCTCGGTGCATACCAGCTTGCCGATGTGCTGGTCTACAGCCGGTGGATCGCGGCCCGGGACTCTTCCGTCCGCCGTGGCGCGCCGTCCGGGGACATGGCGATGTTCGCACTCGGTGAACTGGCCGGCGATTCGCTCGGCGCGCCGCGATTGAGTGCCTGGTTCTTCGCGGAAGTCGAACGGGACTGGCCGCAGTCGCCGTACGTTCCCAAATCGATCCTTGCCCGCGTTCCGCTCGAGCCCGACTCTGCAGACGCGCTCCTCGCGCGGGCACGGACCTACACCGGGAACCCCTACATCGCGGCAGCCAACGGCGACGTGGCGGCGCAAGTGCAGGTCTCCCGGCTTGAGTATGCGCTGGGACAGTTCATCGACGGCTGGTCCCGGGCGCCGCACGCCCCGCGCATGACGGAGGCGCGCGAGTGACCATTGCCCGCACGGTTGCGGGGATCAGCTTCCGCAATCCAGTGCTGCTCGCGTCCGGGACGGCGGGCTTCGGGCGCGAACTCGACGGCGTGATCGATCTCGATCGGATCGGCGGCCTGGTCACCAAGGCGGTGTCGATCGCTGCGCGCCATGGCAATCGCGCGCCGCGCGTCGCGGAATTCGCCGGCGGGATGCTCAATTCGATCGGGCTCGCGAATCCCGGAGTCGCCGTCGTCGTCGACGCGTCGCTGCCGTGGCTCGCGTTGCATCATCCACAGCTGCCGGTACTGATGAACGTGGTCGGATTCGAGGTCGAGGAATACGCGGCCGTCATCCAGCGCACCGAGACCGGGCCGGGACCCGCGGCGTTCGAGCTCAATCTCTCCTGTCCCAACACCGCTGCGGGCGGCCTCGAGTTCGGCGCGGATGCGCACGCGATGCGCGCCGTGGTCGCCAGCTGCCGCGCAGCAACGCGCCGCCCGATCTTCGTCAAGTTGTCGCCGACCCTTCCCGATATTGCGTCGATGGCCCGAACCGCGCGCGACGCCGGCGCCGATGGTGTGACGCTGGTCAACACGATGCCGGGGTATCTCGCCGAAGGTGGCGTCCCGGCGCTCGGCAACGGCAATGGCGGTGTGAGCGGTCCGGCGCTGCGACCGGTCGGGCTGCTCGCCGTGCGTCGCACCGCGGCGGCACTTCCTGGGTTTCCGATCATCGGCGTCGGTGGGATCGCGACGGCGGCGCATGTCCGCGAGTATCTCGATGCCGGCGCGTCACTGGTCGAGATCGGAACCGCAGCGCTCGCCGATCCGAGAGTGCCCGAACGATTGATCCGCGACCTGGAGCGACACGGTGGCTGAACTGCTCGTGGCGCTGGATCACGCCGATCCGGCCGATGCGATTGCATTGCTCGACCTGCTTCCCGAACGCGCACCGGTCAAGGTCGGCGCCGTACTCTTGGCGCGAGCCGGCATCGGCTTCGTTCGCGGACTCGTCGGCGAAGGTCATCCGGTCTTCCTCGACCCCAAATGGCATGACATCCCCAACACCGTCTCCGGTGCTGTCTCCGCCGCCGCGGAACTCGGCGTCGACATGGTCACGGTCCACGCCCTGGGCGGCGACGCGATGTTGCGGGCGGCGGTCGAAGCGGCGGCGGGGCGAACGCGCATCATCGCCGTCACGATGCTCACCTCCCACAGCGCAGCGGAGTTTGCAGCGGTGACCGGCAGACCTCGCGTCGATCCGGAGCAGGAGGTCGCCCGCCTCGCCGGTATCGCGGCCGCAGCGGGGGTGGCCGGCGTCGTCTGCTCGCCGCAGGAGATCGCGGTGGTGCGCGGAGTTGCGGCGTTCGAGCGGATCGTGGTGCCCGGGATCCGCCGCGATGGCGACGCCGTCGGCGACCAGCAGCGGACCGCATCGCCTGCCATCGCGATCGCGGCGGGCGCGACGCACCTGGTCGTGGGGAGGCCGATTACCTCGGCCGCTGCGCCCGCGGAAGCCTACGCCGAGTTCGTGGCAGCGATGGGCTGATCGCTATTCCGCCTGGATCGCCGCGAGCGGATCAATCGCCGCCGCTCGCCGACCCGGGAGATAGCATGCCAGCAGCGCGGCGGCGACCAGCACGCAGACGCTGATGACGAACGACAGCGGGTCGGTCGACGACACACCGAAGAGCAGGGACCGGATGGTGCGGGTCAGGGCCAGCGCACCGCCGATCCCGAGCAATGCACCAATCACCACCGTGCCCATCCCCTGATACACGACCAGCGCCAGGACGCTGCGCCGCGTTGCACCGAGCGCCATCCGGACGCCGATCTCGCGGCGGCGGCGGGTCACGGCATACGACAGCAACCCGTACAGGGAGAGCCCCGCGAGAAAGAGCGCAAAGCCGCTGAAGCCGCTCATCACGTACATCACGAACCGGCGGTTGGCCACCGACTGGTCCATCGTGGCTTGGAGGGTCGAGATCACCGACGGGACGTCGGGGTCGACGCCAGCGAGAACACGACGGATCCGATCGAGCAGCGCGGTACTCGAATGGCGCGTGCTGAGGACCAGCGTCATTCCCTCGAGCGAACGCTCGGGCCGCTGCGCGTAGTCGACATACACGGCCATGCCGGGGGAGTCGTCGCCGAGCTCGCTCTTGGTATCTGCCACGACCCCGACAATCGTGAGCCACTCATCGTGATTGTCGAACTGCGGCGTCCACTTGATGCGATGCCCGATTGGATCCTTTCCGGACCAGTAGTGTTGCGCCAGCGATTGGGTGATGACCGTCACTGGCGCCGTCCCGGCGCGGTCCCCGGCGACAAACGCGCGGCCGCGCAAGACCGGGATATGCAGCGCGTCGAAATACCCGGCGCTCACCAGCCGGTAGAATGGCACCGTGCCGCGCTCCGAACTTCCCTCATCGTCGGTGATGATCGAACCATTGATGCCGCCACCACCGGTGTACGGCACGCTGACACTGTTGAGCAGGGCGGCGCGATCGACGCCAGGCAACGCGCTGATCGCCGGAAGGAGCTGGTCGAAGTAGGCGCGCTGCCGGCTGCTGTCGGCGTAACGGTTTTCCGGGAGTGACAGCGCCACCGTGGTGACATTCCGGGCGTCGAAGCCGGGATTGTCCGCCAGCAGCGTCGACAGGCTCCGGATCAGCAGCGACGCGCCGACCACGAGCATGATCGCCAGCGCGACCTGTACCACGACAAGCGCCTGTTGCGGCAGACTGCGATTCGCGGTGGCGCCGCGTCCGCCGTTGGAGAGACCGCTGCGCAGATCGACCGTCGTTGCGCGCCACGCGGGGAACACGCCGATCAGCGAGCCGCACGCCAGCGCCAGCGTCAGGGCGACGGCGAGCGCCGGAAGATCGAGCGTGACTTCACGCATCCTCGGAATACCGGTGACTCCCGGTCCGAGCGTGACCAGGACGCGCGTCAGCGCCCACGCGATTGCGACGCCGAATGCACCGCCGGAGACTGCACGGGCAACATTTTCGGTCAGCAGCTGGCGAATCAGCCGGCCGTGGCTCGCACCGAGGGTGGCGCGAACGATCAGTTCGCGCTGTCGCGCTTCGGTCCGGGCGACGGTGGCGCCGGCGATGCTGACGCACGCGATCAGCAGTACGAGTGCCACGGCGCCGAGCATGAGGAGGAGCGGCGTGCGGCTGTTCCCGGTCACGGCCTGCTGCATCGAGACGGTCGCGATGCCGTCGGGGCCGCTGCCGAATTGATGGCGGATGCGGGCGATGATGGCATCGAGATCCTGTTGTGCTGCTCCGAGCGCGATGCCGGGTCGCAGCCGGCCAACGGCATGCCACAGGCCGGCGTTGCGCATGCCATCGTATTTCCCGTACACCGATCCGATCCAGAGCCGCGCGCTCGCAGGATACTGAAACCCGGGCGGCATGACGCCGACCACGGCGTAGTTGCGTCCGTGCAGGTCGAGATGGAGCTGATCGAGGCGGGCGTTGGCACCCAGGTGATCCCGCCAGAAGTCGTACGACACGACGGCAACCGGCTCCGCCGTTGCACCGGTCTCATCGGGCCGCAAGGTGCGGCCGAGAAATGGCGTCAGACCGACCGCACCAAAGAAATCGCCGATCACCGACGCGGTCATGGCGAGTTGCGGCTCATCACCTCCGATGACCGTGGTCTCGTTGGGAAGCGACGCTCCGAGGGCGCGATAGCTGCGGTTGTCGCGGATCAGATCGAGGACCGTCGGAGTCGACAGCGAACCGCCGCCGCCGGTGGGCCCGTATCGGGCCGAGACGAGCACGAGGCGATCGGGGTCCGGGTAGGGGAGCGGGCGAAGGAGGACATCGTGCACCACGCTGTACGCTGCCGTCGTGACGCCAATTCCCGCCGCGAGCGTCAGCAATGTTGCCAGCGTGAAGGCGGGAGTCCGAAGGGCATCCCGCATCGAGAACTGCAGGTCGTGTCGGATATCCGACCAGATCGACATCTGGCGACTCCTCTGGAGGTGATGCAGTTCGTGCTGGACGCAATCGTGCCGGAGATCCTCGACGCGGCCGAAGCGTTCACGCGCGATGCGGCGCGCGTCGTCGGCACCGACGCCGCGTTCGCGGATCTGCCGGGCACGCATCTCGAGATGAAAGGCGAACTCTTCGTCGACGGCATCGGCTGCGCGTCGTGGCGTCGTCGGCCATCGAAAGGCGCGGGCCAGCCGGCGGAAGTCGAGACTCACGGCGCACCGGGTGCCGGCCGGCGCAATGCGGTGGCGATCGCCTGGACATAGCGATCCCAACGAGGCGCCTGCTGCGCGAGATGGGTGCGGCCCTGCGGGGTCAGGGCGTAGAACCTGGCACGCCGCCCAAGATCCGATTTCCCCCACTCCGATTCGACCCAGCCGCGGTCGGCGAGTCGATAGAGGGCAGGATAGAGCGTTCCCTCCTCGACGAGGAGTTCGGCAGCAGTCGAATGTTCGATCCATTCCGCGATGGCGTAGCCATGCTTCGGTCCCCAGCTCAGGGCCTGCAGGATGAGCAATTCGAGGCTTTCGCGGAGCAGATTCAGGTCGGTTGGCATGGTTCCCCTTGGCAGACATGGGGAACCTATTTCGCGTTGCCTTGTCAGACAAGGGGAGCATGGAGCGCTGGGGTGATTTCTGCGCCGGAACTCGCTGTCAGTGGCCCGGTTGCGTCAGTTTCGTGGCAGCGCTATCTTGCCGTGCTGTTCCGTAAACCGGTTTCCGGGAGACCAACGCTGTGAAGGTTCGTTCGAGTGTCAAGCCGATCTGCGAAAGCTGCCGTGTCGTGAAGCGTCGCGGCGTGGTGCGCGTCATCTGCAGCCGGACCGCCAAGCACAAGCAGCGGCAGGGCTGATATGGCGCGTATCGCTGGGGTAGATCTTCCGCGCGAAAAGCGCGTTGAAATCGGACTCACCTACATCTTCGGGATCGGACGGGTCACCAGCCGCAAGCTGCTGGCCGAGACCGGCATCAATCCCGATACCCGGGTGCGTGATCTCTCCGACGCCGAAGTGGGGCGTCTGCGGCAGATCATCGAACGGAGCGTCAAGACCGAGGGCGCGCTGCGCACCGAGGTCGCGATGAATATCAAGCGGCTGATGGACATCGGCACCTATCGCGGCATTCGACATCGCCGTGGCCTGCCGGTGCGCGGTCAGCGCACGCATACCAACGCCCGGACCAAGAAGGGCCCCCGTCGGGCCATCGCCGGCAAGAAGAAGGTGACGAAGAAGTAATCCATGACAGCGCCTGCCACCGCACCGAAGCCGAGCGCCAAGCGCTCCAAGAAGTTGGTCGAATCCGAGGGGGTCGTGCACATCTCAGCGACGTTCAACAACGTCCTGATCACGATCACCGATCTCCGTGGCAACACGGTGGCATGGGGCACGGCGGGGAAGGCCGGCTTCAAGGGATCGAAGAAGTCCACCCCGTTTGCGGCGACCGTCGCCGGCGAGAACTGCGCCCGCGAGGCGCTCAACCTCGGCATGCGCAAGGTCCACGTGCGGGTGCAGGGTCCGGGAAGCGGCCGCGAGTCGGCGATCCAGGCGCTCGCGTCGGTCGGCCTCAAGGTCGCGTCGATTCGCGACGTGACGCCGATTCCGCACAACGGTTGCCGTCCACCCAAGAAGCGGCGGGTCTGATCCATGTCACGTTATACCGGACCACAATGCCGCCTCTGCCGGCGCGAAGGGACCAAGCTCTTCCTCAAGGGAAGCCGCTGTCTCACCGAGAAGTGCGCCATCGAACGCCGCCAGTACGCCCCGGGCCAGCACGGCCAGCAGGGCGGGCGCGGCCGGAAGATGTCGGAGTACGCCAAGCAGCTGCGCGAGAAGCAGAAGGTGAAGCGGATGTACGGCCTCACTGAATCGCAGTTCCGAAATACCTACGCTGGTGCGTCGCGCCTGCCGGGGGTCAAGGGCACCAACCTGCTCGTTGCCCTCGAAACGCGGCTCGACAACATCGTCTACCGGATGGGCTTTGCGTCGTCGCGCCGCGGCGCGCGCCAGCTGGTCCGGCACGGCCACGTCGAGGTCAACGGCCGCAAGGTCGACATCCCGTCGTACCACGTGGTTCCGGGGCAGGAAGTCCGGGTCACGCCGGCCGATCGTGAGCAGCTCAGCGTCAAGCTGTCGCAGGAGCATGCGTCGCGCGGCGCCGCGGTGTCGTGGTTGTCGATCGACGCGGAGAAGGCCGCTGGCCGCCTCGTCGAACTGCCGACTCGCGACGGGATTCCGGTGAACGCGCAAGAGCAGCTCATCGTCGAGCTCTACTCGAAGTAACCGAAGGACACGAACCGATGGCTATCGATCTCACCGGACTCGTCCGGCCGCAAGTCGTCGAAATGACGAAGCGGGACGACAATCCGAACATCGCCGAATTCCGGCTGCAGCCGCTGGAACGCGGCTTCGGCCACACGCTGGGCAATTCGCTGCGGCGCCTCCTTCTGTCGTCGCTGCCGGGCAGCGCGGTCTGGGGCTTCCGCCTCGACGGCGTCGTGCACGAGCACCAGACGGTGCAGGGCGTCCTCGAGGACGTGCACCAGATCGTCCAGCGCCTCAAGTCGCTCACCCTCGTTCTCGACGAGGCGGTGCCCGAGGCGATCCTGCGCATCAGCAAGCAGGGACCCGGCCCGGTCTATGCCCGCGATATCCAGGACTCCGGTCAGGGGCGCGTGGTCAATCCCGACCACCTCCTCTTCACGGTGCAGGACGATCGCGAAGTGAACTGCGAGCTCTACGTCAACAAGGGCCGTGGCTACGTCGAATCCGAAATGCACCCCGCCGATCGGTCGTACCCGGTCGACCTGGTGCGGATCGACGCGATCTACAATCCGGTCCGCCGCGCCAACTTCACCGTCGCCGAAACCCGCGTCGGTCAGCGCACTGACTACGACCGGCTTGCCGTGTCGATCGAGACCAACGGAACGATCGCCCCGGAAGACGCGCTGTCGTACGCCGCCGCGCTCGCCCAGGAGCATTTCCGCTACTTCGTCGAATTCGGCAAGACCCCCGCGTACACCGCGCCGTCGGGTGAGCTGTCGGCTCCCGCCACCGGTCTCGCCGGGAAGCTCGCCAAGCCGATCGACGATCTCGGCATGTCGGTCCGGACCGTCAACTCGCTCAAGAACTCCAACATCCGCACCTTGCGCGATCTTGCCGAGTTCTCGATCAAGGACTTGAAGGAAGTGAAGAACATCGGCGACAAGGCGCTGCAGGAGATTGCCGATGTCCTCAATGGTGAGGAACTCAACGCCGAGATGGAGTTCGAGGAAGTCGGCGGCGAGCTCAAGGTGTCGAATCCTGGCGTGCCGCCGTATGTGCCGGTGAGCCAGGGAGAGGAAGCCTAAGCCATGCGTCATCGTGCCAAGGGTCGCCAGCTCTCGCGCACCGCGAGCCACCGGCGCGCGTTGCTGCGCAACATGGCGGCGTCGCTCTTCGAGCATGAAGGGATCAACACGACGATCGCCAAGGCGAAGGAGCTTCGTCCCTACGCCGAGAAGCTCGTGACGCTCGCGCGTCGCGGTGATCTGCACGCCATTCGTCAGGTGGAGCAGAAGATCCCCAATCGCGCCGTGCTCACCAAGCTCTTCAAGACGATCGGCCCGCGCTTCGCATCGCGGCCCGGTGGCTACACCCGGATTCTCAAGCTCGGGCACCGCCCGGGTGACGGCGCCGAGATGGCGCGCATCGAACTTCTTTCCGAGTAGGCGGGACCGATGGCACGAGTCTGTACTACCTGTGGCAAGGGGCCGACCACCGGCAACCATGTGAGCCACGCCAACAATCGCCGCAAGCGCCGGTGGTTTCCCAATCTGCAGACGGTGCGGGTGATGCGGGATGGCATGCCGCGGCGCGTGCGGGTATGCACCCAATGCCTCAAGGGCGGCAAGGTGGTCAAGGCGTCGGTAGCACCGGCGGCGTAGCGCCGCGACGTACCTGATGGTCTGATGTGATGACGAAGGCCCCCGAGCGGGGCCTTCGCTGTTTTGCGGGGAACGCCCCCGGCGGCCATTTCCCAGGGCGGAGCGCTCCGCCGCCGTGCCATGTAGATTCCCGCCTCGACATGCCGCCCATCCCGAGCCCGCGCTGGCGCGCCGCCCCACTTCCGCACCGCATTCGGCTCCCCTCCTTTTTTCCGGACTCGACATGCCGCGCGCACTGATCACCGGGATCACCGGCCAGGATGGCTCGTACCTCGCCGAGCACCTTCTCGCCAAGGGGTACGAAGTCATCGGCGTGGTGCGGCGGACGTCGCACCATTCGTACGAACGGATCGAACACCTGATCCCCCGGGTGCAGATCGTCGCCGCCGATCTCCTAGACCAGCATTCGCTCACCACCGTCCTGCACGACGTGCAGCCCGACGAGGTCTACAACCTCGCCGCGCAGTCGTTCGTGCCGACCTCGTTCACGCAGCCGGTCCTCACCGGCGAATTCACCGCGCTCGGCGTCACCCGGATCCTCGAGGCATTGCGCCTCGTCTGTCCGACGGCGCGCTTCTATCAGGCGAGTTCGTCGGAGATGTTCGGCAAGGTGCAGCAGACGCCGCAGCGCGAATCGACACCGTTCTACCCGCGATCGCCCTACGGCGTCGCCAAGTTGTACGGCCACTGGATCACGGTGAACTATCGCGAGTCGTACGGCCTCTACGCGGTGAGCGGAATCCTCTTCAATCACGAATCGCCGCGACGCGGAATCGAGTTCGTGACGCGCAAGGTGAGCGACGCGGTGGCCCGCATCAAGCTCGGCCTCGCTACCGAACTTCGCATGGGGAATCTCGAGGCGAAGCGCGACTGGGGATTCGCCGGTGACTACGTCGACGCGATGTGGCGGATGCTGCAGGCGCCGGCGCCGCAGGACTACGTGGTCGGCACCGGGAAGGCGCACTCGGTGGAAGATCTGGTGCGGATCGCCTTCGAGCACGCCGGGCTCGACTGGCGCACGTACGTCGCGATCGATCCGAAATTCTATCGTCCTGCGGAAGTGGACTATCTGATCGCCGACCCGTCGCGCATCACCACCGAACTCGGCTGGAAACCCGAGGTCCCGTTCGAGCAATTGGTGACGATGATGGTCGATGCGGACCTTGCCCGCTTGCAGGCGAAGTGACCCGACTCCTCGTCACCGGCGCCGGCGGCTTCGTGGGGCGCTGGCTGGTGCGGGCCGCTCGCGCGCAGGGAATGCAGGTCGTCGCCTCGGTCCTGCCGGGCGCGGCACTTCCCCCGGAATGGGCCGTCACCGACGGCCTCCCGCCGGTCGTGGCCGTCGCGGCCGATCTGCGGGAGACAACCGACCTTCAGCGTCTCGCGGAAACCACACCCGACGCCGTCGTCCACCTCGCCGCCATCGCTTCCGGTGCTGCGGCTCGGCAGGACCCGGCCGCAGCACTCGCCGTCAATGCCGAAGCGACCGCCGTCCTGGTGAGCCTCATCGCTCACTCGGGTTCGCCCAGGTTCCTCTTCGTCTCGAGCGGCGAGGTGTACGGCCCCGGACACGCCGGACCAATCGATGAATCGACGCCGCGATCGCCGCGATCGCCGTATGCGGTGAGCAAGGCTGCGGGCGAAGGAGCGGTTCTGGCGCAAGGGAAAGCGGGGTTGCCGGTCATCGTGGCGAGGCCGTTCACCCACACCGGTCCCGATCAGGCCGCCGACTACGTCCTGCCGGCCCTGGCGCACAGGCTCGTCGAAGCCAAACGCCGAGGATCCACGACGATCAGGACGGGGAATCTCAACCCCGTCCGTGATTTTCTTGATGTCCGCGACGTGGTCCGCGCCTACTTGCTGCTGCTGGAACACGGCGAAGCGGGAACGATTTACAATGTGGCGAGCGGCACCGGCCGCAAGCTCGCCGACTGCTTCGCCGAGCTGGCCGCGCTGATCGGCGTCGACGCTCGCGCGGAGATGGATGCGGCGCTCGCACGCCCCGACGATATTCCGGTCCTCATCGGCGACGCGTCGCGACTGCGCCGCGCCACCGGCTGGGTGCCGGAGATTCCTTTCGACCGTACGCTCCAGGATCTGGTGCATGCCCAAGCGGACTGACCTCTCCTCGATTCTCATCATCGGTTCGGGCCCGATCGTCATCGGTCAGGGGGCGGAATTCGACTACTCCGGCACGCAGGCGGTTCGCGCGCTCAAGGAGGAGGGATACCGCGTCATCCTGGTGAACTCGAATCCCGCGACGATCATGACCGATCCCGAGATCGCCGATCGGACCTACATCGAACCGGTGACGCCGGAATGGGTCACGAAGGTCATCGAGCGCGAGCGACCCGACGCGCTGCTGCCGACCATGGGCGGACAGACGGCGCTCAACGTGGCGATGGCGCTGGTTCGCGACGGGACCCTCGAGAAGTACGGCGTCGAGCTGATCGGCGCGAACGAGCGCGCCATCCGCATCGCCGAAGACCGCGCCGAGTTCGCAGCGGCGATGGTGCGGATCGGCCTGGCGACGCCCGCGGGCACCGTGGTCTCGACGGTTGAAGAGGGACTCGCCGGCGTGGAGCGCACCGGGTATCCCGCGATCCTCCGTCCGTCATTCACGCTCGGCGGCTCGGGCGGCGGGATCGCCTACAACCGTGAGGAATTCGAGACGCTGCTCCGGCGCGGCCTTGAACTCTCGCCGGTGCACTCGGTGCTGGTGGAGCGCAGCATCATCGGGTGGAAGGAGTTCGAGCTCGAGGTCATGCGTGACGGCGCCGACAATGTCGTCATCGTCTGCTCGATCGAGAATCTCGATCCGATGGGCGTGCACACCGGCGACTCGATCACGGTGGCGCCCGCGATGACGCTCACCGATCGCGAATACCAGCAGATGCGCGACGCATCGATCGCGATCATTCGCGAGGTCGGCGTCGCCGCTGGTGGATGCAACATCCAGTTCGCCGTCGACCCGGTCAGCGGTCAGCAACTGGTGATCGAGATGAATCCCCGCGTGTCGCGATCGTCTGCGCTGGCAAGCAAGGCGACCGGATTCCCGATCGCACGGATCGGCACCAAGGTCGCCGTCGGCTACACGCTCGACGAGCTTCCCAACGACATCACGCGGACCACGCCGGCGTCGTTCGAACCGGTGCTCGACTACGTCGTCGTCAAGGTGCCACGCTTCGCCTTCGAGAAATTCCCCGCCGCCGAGCCGTTCCTCACCACCCAGATGAAGTCGGTCGGCGAGGCGATGGCGATCGGCCGGACGTTCAAGGAAGCGCTCCAGAAGGGATTCCGCGGCCTCGAAACCGGACGCGCCGGCTGGGTGATCGGCGCCGGACCGATCGACGACCGCTTGAGTGACATCGACCGTGCGACACTGCTCGCCGCGATCCGCGTCCCGACACCGGAGCGTTTGTTCCAGGTGAAGCGCGCGCTCGTCTCTGGTGTGACCATCGACGACCTCCACGAAGCCTCGGGGATCGATCGCTGGTTCCTCCATCAGCTCGACGAGCTGGTGCGGATGGAAGACGAGTGGATCGCCTATCCCTTCGGAACGGATGACGCCGCCGATCGCGCGACGCTCCTCCGCCTCAAACGGGCCGGGTTCTCCGACTGGCAGCTTGCCGACCTCAAGCAGCTCCAGGAGTCGGAGATCCGCGACACGCGGCATCGCCTCGCCCTGCGGCCGGTGTACAAGACCGTGGATACCTGTGCCGGAGAGTTTCCGTCGAGCACGCCGTACCTCTATTCCTGCTGGGATGAGGAGAACGAAGCGTCGCACGACGGCCGGCCGACCGTGATCATTCTCGGCTCGGGGCCCAACCGGATCGGACAGGGCGTCGAATTCGACTATTGCTGCGTCCGGGCGACCCTCGCCTTCCGCGAACTTGGCTACCGCACCGTGATGGTCAATTCGAATCCGGAAACAGTCTCCACCGATTTCGACATCTCGGACGTCCTCTACTTCGAGCCGCTCACGCTGGAGCACGTCCTCGAGATCGTGAACGTCGAGCATCCGATCGGCGTGGTCGTACAACTCGGCGGCCAGACGCCGCTCAAGCTCGCCAAGGCACTGCAGGCCGCCGGTGTGCCGATCCTCGGCACGTCGCCCGACGCCATCGACGCCGCGGAAGACCGCAAGCAGTTCGAAGCGCTGGTGCGACAATTGGGGATCCGTCAGCCGCCCAATGGGACTGCCGACACGGTGGAGATGGCGCTCGAGGTGGCGGAGCGGATCGGCTATCCGGTGCTGGTGCGGCCGAGCTACGTCCTCGGCGGACGCGCGATGCGCATCGTCTACGATGCCGAGGAGCTTCACGGATTCTTCGACGAAGCGGCCCGCGTGGCACCTGGGCATCCGGTGCTGATCGACTCATTCCTCGAGGATGCGTTCGAAGCCGACGTCGACGCGATCTGCGACGGGACCAACGTGGTGATCGGTGGCGTGATGCAGCACATCGAGGACGCCGGCATTCATTCCGGCGACTCCGCGTGCGTCCTCCCGCCGTACCTCATCACCGAGGACCAGGTCGAGCAGATGCGCGAGCACACCCGCGCCTTTGCCAGGGCACTCGGCGTGGTCGGGCTGATCAACGCACAATACGCGATCAAGGATGGCGTCGTCTATTGCCTCGAGGTCAATCCGCGGGCGTCGCGCACCATCCCATTCGTGTCGAAGACCACCGGGGTGCCGCTTGCGTCGCTTGCCGCGGCGGTGATGACCGGGAAGGCGCTCGATTCGCTCGGCCTCACCGACGATCCGCTGCAGCCATACGTCGCCGTGAAGGAGGCGGTCTTCCCGTTCTCCAAGTTTCCCGGCGTCGATACCCGGCTCGGCCCGGAGATGCGGTCGACCGGCGAAGTGATGGGAATCGCCGATTCGTTCGGGATGGCGTTCGCCAAGGCGCAGGCAAGCGCCGACGGCGAGCTTCCCCTCAGCGGTTCGGTGTTCGTGACCGTCAACGATCACGACAAGCCGACGGTGGTCCCGATCGCCCGTCGCTTCCACGAGCTCGGCTTTCGCATCCTCGCGACGTCGGGGACACAGCGCTACCTGCGCGCTCGCGGGATTCCCGCCGAGCGCGTCCTCAAGGTGTACGAGGGACGGCCCAACGGCATCGACCTGATGGTGTCGGGGCAGGTGCACCTGCTCGTGAACACGCCGCTCGGCAAGCTGACGCAGGCCGACGATTACGCCATGCGCCGCACCGCGCTGCAACACGGCATTCCCTACACGACGACGATGTCGGCGGCCTCGGCGGCGTGCGATGCGATCATCGCGATGAAGAGCCGCCGCCTCGAGGTCTGCTCACTCCAGGAGTGGCACGCCCTGGCGCGCCAGGCGCTCGCGACCTGACCGGGAGTTCCGATGGCAGCGCAAAAGAGCAGAGGCGGCGTTCAGCCGATCGGTGAGTTCCTCGACACACTCGATGCCGATCGTCGTGCCGACACCGACCAGTTGATTGCCATGATGCGCCGGGTAACCGGACACGCGCCCGTCGTCTGGACCGGCGGCATCATCGGATTCGGCGACATTCACTACCGATACGGCAGCGGTCACGAGGGCGACCGATTCGAAATCGGCTTCGCGCCGCGCGCTCGCGAATTCGTGCTGTATTGCGACGGGCTCTTCGGTCCGCCACGCACCCGGCTGCTGACGCGACTGGGGCCCCATCGTAGCGGTGTCGGCTGCGTCTACATCAAGCGCCTCGCCGACATCGACCGCGCTGCGCTCGACGAGATGATCGATGCCAGTGTCGCCGGGATCCGCGCCATCGCCATAGCCAGGCGCGCCGAGAGAAAGAGCACGAAGGGCCCCCGGACGAAGTGACCGCCAGAGATCCCGGATTCATTGCTGCGCTGCGAGCCCGCGTGCACGGAGAAGTGCGCGACGGCGAGGCGCTGTCGCGCTGGTCAACCTACCGCATCGGTGGTCCCGCGACCGTGCTGCACCCGGCCGGCGCGGAAGATGTCGCGCACGCGCTGCGGGTCGCCGGCGAGCATCACGTCGCATGGTTCGCGCTTGGACTCGGTTCCAACCTTCTGTTCCCCGACGATGGACTCACCGCACTGGTGATTCGACTGGGGAAGGGAATCGATGCGCTGGTACAGGATGGCGCCCGCTGGACGATCGGTGCGGGGATGCCCCAACCCCTCGCGGCCAAGCGCACGGCGGCTGCCGGATTCGGCGGGATCCACAAGATGGTTGGCGTTCCCGGGAGCGTTGGCGGCGGGATCGTGATGAACGCAGGATGCCACGGCGCCGAGTGGCGTGACACCGTGCAATCGGTCGCAGTGATCGACGAGATTGGAAACGATCGAGTCGTGCCAGCCGCCGACGCGCGATTCACCTACAGGCGCAGTGCCCTCGGTCGCGTCGTCGTCGTGAGCGCCACCGTCGACCTTCATCCGGAGGACGCGGCAACGCTGGAGTCCGAGACCGAAGAGCTCTACCAGTGGCGAAAGACCATGACGCCATTCAATCAGCCGTGTTGTGGGTCGGTGTTCAAGAATCCGGCGCTCCCGGCGGAGCACGATCCGGCGTCGCCGCGAACAGCTGGTCAGTTCATCGAAGCTGCGGGACTCAAGGGGATGCGCGTCGGGCCGGTCGAGATCTCGCCGATGCACGCCAACTACTTCGTGAACACCGGTGGCGGGACTGCCGCGGACGTGAAGCAGCTGATGGTGCTCGCCCAGCGGAAAGTCGCCGATCAGTTCGGTGTCGCACTCGAGCCGGAAGTGAAGCTCGTCACCAGCGAGGGACTTATCGGGTAAGGGCCGACGCGACGCCGGTTATTCCGCTCGGATCGCCGTGATCGGATCGACCTGCGTGCCCCGCCGCGCCGGTGCCCAGCTCGCCGCGACCGCCGTGATGATCAGGATCGCGATCACGCCACCAAACGCGACCGGATCAGTCGGAGTGACGCCGTAAAGCAGTGATTGCAGCAGGCGCGTTGCCGCATAGGCACCCGCGACGCCGACGCCGATCCCCGCCAGCACAATCGACATCGCGCTCCCCTGGACCATCAGCCCGACTCGCCGAGGGGTCGCGCCGAGGGCGATGCGGATCCCGATTTCGCGGGTCCGCTGCGCCACCGAGTACGCCACGACGCCATAGATACCGATTCCTGCCAGCAGCAGCGCCACGACAGCGAAGAGTGTCAGGAGCAGCGCCATGAATCGCCGCGTCGCGACGGCATCGGTCAGCGCGTGGCTCATCGTGCTGAACTGCACCGGCGCATTCGGATCCGCCTGGGCGAAGACCTTGCGCAGCTGCGCTTCCACGATCGCCGGTGCTTCCGCGCTGCGAACCACCGCGGTCAGCCATCGTGACCGGAACGGCAACTGCCGGTACGAGAAGTAGTAGGTCTCGTTCGGCGCCGAGGTCAGCGAACCGCCGGGGACGTTGTGGGCGACCCCGATGACCATCGCCCACGGTTGTTCCTTGTCGGAATCCATCCCGGCGACGCGAAACCGCTTCCCGATCGGGTCCTGGCCGGGCCACTCCTTCGCCGCCATTTCCTGATTGACGATCGCCACGAGCTGCGACGACGGCACGTCGCCTTCGGTGAAGTCGCGGCCGCGAACAATCGGAATCCGCATGGCCGAGAAGAATCCGGTCGATGCGAGACGATAGACCGCGATGCCGGTATACGGCCGATCGGGAACGATCCGTGGCTTCCCCTCGACTTCGATACCGCCGATGGGGTACGGCGTAATCGCCGGCAAGTCGTTGGTCACGCCGGCCGCGTCCACACCCGGGATGGCGCGGACCAGCGTCAGTGCGCGATCGTGAAATGCGATCGCCTGGGTGACGTCGGGATAGTTCGACTCGGGAAGATCGATCGCCGCCGTCACCACGTGTGTCGGATCGAATCCGAGATCGACGTGCATCACGTTGGCAAAGGAGCGGAGTAGCAGCGTGCTTCCGATCAGCAGCACCACCGCGAGCGCGACTTCAACGGCAACGAGTGTCGACCAGACCTTCCCGCGCCGCGCACTTCCCCCGCGCGACCCGCGCATCAGCTGACCGGTATCGATATCCGACATCCTGAGCGCCGGGAGAAATCCGAACAGGACTGCCGTGCTCACGGCCACAAGTGCAGTAAAGCCAAGCACCGTCGGATCGAGGTGCGCCGACTCCATCACCTTCAGATCCGGCGGCGCAACGATAGTCATCAACCGCAGCAGCCCTTCAGCGAGGGCGAGACCGATACCGCAGCCGAGGACCGAGATGACCAGGCTCTCGGTGAAGACCTGTCGTACCACACGCGAGCGGCCGGCGCCAATAGCGGTGCGCACGGCGAGTTCTCCCTGGCGAGCGGTGCCGCGCGCCAGCAGCGTGCTCGCCAGGTTGGTGCACGCAATGAGGAGCAGCAGTCCCGACGCCCCGAGGAGGAGGAGGAGCGGGGTGCGCGCACCTCCCGCAAGCACCGTGTGCAGCGGCGTCAGGCGGCTTCCCACCGCGTCGAAGTCGGTGCCTGCGGTCTCGCCGATCTGCGTGAGGATCGTGTTGAAATCCTGTCGCGCCTGTTCCACGCTCACCCCGTCGCGGAGGCGCCCGAGCGTCGCCCAGTTGTGGGCCGTTCGCGACGTCGCCTGCTGCTGCAATTCGAGCGGCACCCAGATGTCCGATTCATCCGGAAAGACGAACCCCGGGGGCAGGACGCCGACGACCTGATACGTGAGATCGGAGCGGAGCCGGATCGACGCAAGATCGGGATTCGCGCCGAGGTATTCACGCCAGAATCGATCGCTGACCACCGCGACCGGCGCCGCGCCAAAGGCATGATCCGACGGCGTGGTCAGCCGGCCCAGCTCGGGCTTGACGCGCATCATCGGGAAAAAGTCGGCGGTGACATTCGCACCGGTCGCCCGGATCGGTTGATTCAGGCCGAGGACGGTGGCCTGTCCCGCACCGTACTGGGCAAGCTGCTGGAACGAACGGTTCCGCGCCCGCAGGTCCTGGAAGTTGGTGTACGAGAGATAGGCGTAGGTCGTCTTGTGCAGTTCCATCGCGTCGACGAGCTGCTCGCCGTGATTGAACGGGAGGGGACGCAGGAGGACGCCGTTGATCAGCGAGAAGATCGCGGTGTTGGCTCCAACGCCGAGGGCAAGCGTCGCAATCGCAACGGCGGCGAACGTCGGCGATCGGCGCAGCAGCCGGAACGCAAAGCGGATGTCATTCGATATCCCGTCGATCCATTCCGCCCGCCGGCGCGACTTGCGTGCTCGCGCGGTGATGTCGCGACATTCGTCAGCCACGCCGCGCATGTCACCGAACACCCGGGTCGCTTCGGCGCGGGCGTCGCCCGCGTTCCATCCCTGCGCGATCAATTCGTCGGTGCGGCGCGCGATATGGTCGGCGAGTTCCTGGCGCACGTCCTCGTCGACCGGCTTCACCGACGACAGCGGCAATTCTTCGTCGGGGCGGGGCATCAGGCGACCGCTCCGCGCGGCCGCGCGTCGATCACGCGACTCATCGCCTGGACGTAGCGCTTCCAGCCGGCCAGATCGCGCTCCAGCTGCCGCCGACCCGCCGGGGTAAGCTGATAGACCTTCGCTTCCCGCCCGGTCTCGGTAACCTGCCACGACGACTCCACAACCTCCCGCGCCTCGAGGCGGCGGAGCGCCGGATAGAGCGCCCCTTCCTCGATCTGCAGTTCGTCCTTCGTTGTTTCGCGAATCCACCGTGAGATCGCGTAGCCGTGCGTCGGCCCCCACGCGAGGGTGCGGAGGATCAGGATGTCGAGAGTACCGCGCATCAAGCCCATCTGGTCGCCGGCCATGGAGTCCCGTCCCTGAGAGTCTTATACCTAAGATACTAATGGGTATGACGTACCAGACCGGAAAAAGGTTGCGAGAGTCCATATTCCATTCCATCTATCTTCGTCCGCGGTACC
>DASYCE010000018.1 GCA_036500345.1 Gemmatimonadales bacterium
TTCTCCGTCAGCGACTGCACGCCGCCGATGAACTTCGTGATCTGGTAGTGCTGCTTCTTGTCGAAATCGTAGATGTAGAGCTGCGCGATGCCGGTGCGGTCGCTGATGTACGCGAGCGATTTGCCGTCCGGTGCCCACTGCGGATTGAGGTTCTTCCCGCCCTGGCCGGGGATGACGTCGATGTTGCCGGTCTGCAGGTCGAGAATATTGATCTGCCACTTGTCGAACTTGAGCGTCTGGAAATCCGAGGTCGGACCGCGGTCGCTGACGAACGCAACGCGGCGGCCGTCCGGTGACCACGCGGGCATGAGCGCGGCCCAGTCGCCGGTCGTGATCTGCTGCACGTTGCCGCCGTCGGCGTCGATCTTGTACAGGTTCGTGAACCCGCCCTTGGCGCCGCTGAAAATGAGCTGCTTGCCGTCGGGTGAGAACGTCGGGCTGATCATTCCGTCGAGGCCCGTGTCGAGGCGCCGTTCGACGTCCAGATTCTTCACGTTCTCCAGGTAGATGACGTCCTTGCCACCGGTCTGCGCGGTGAACGCTAGCGTCTGGCCGTCGGGAGAGAACGCGCTCTGCGAATAGATGTAGCGGAGCTCCTCGAACTCCGGGTTGAGCGTGCTCGTGGTGAGCCGCTTGAGGCGCTTCCCGGTGGTCGCGTCCGCGAGGTAGAGATCGTTGAACACTTCGGCGCGCAACAGGCTGCCTGTCGAGATGAAGGCGATCTGGCGGCCGTTCGGCGAGAACGACGGCGCAACGTACTGGGGGATGATGCCACCGGTGCGCTTCTCGTTGAGCAGCGGCTGCGCGACCTTGCGCGGGCGGTCCAGATTGGCGATCCCCGGCAGGTAGGTGGTCTGCATCGTCTCCTTCCACTCGTCGCCGAGTTCGGAGAGATCGAATCCCGTGTGGCGCTTGAACGCGCGATCGATGCCGAGCGTCGGCGACGAGGCGAGGATCTCGCCGATGATCTCATCGCCCCAGCGCTGGCCGATCCACCGCCAGAACGCCTCACCGTAACGGTACGGGAAGTAACGGTTGGGATTGTCCTCCATCTGTTTCACGGTCGGCAAATAGCCATTCAGCGCGGCGTCGCGCATGACCGCGTCGGTCGCCGGATGATTGGGACCGATCGAGAGGTACTCCGCCATTCCCTCCATGAACCAGCCCGGCGGGTTTACCTGCGCGATCGTTTCAAGGCCGTTGCCGGCGTGCCCGCGCGAGAACTCGTCGTACTGGAACTGGTGCACCATTTCGTGCGTCATCACGTGCTCGGTTTCCGCGAGGTCCATTTCGAGGAAAAACGTGTTGCTCTGGTGCAGGAAGTCGGTGATACCGCCGGTCGTCTCGCCGAGGTCGCCAAACACGTTGCTCTGCGCGAAGTCGCCGCGCGACGCGAAGATGACGACCGGCTTGCGTTCCTTGAAGGAGTAGTTCAGGAGGCGCGAAAGGCGTGCGTACGACCGCTCGGCCATGCGCGCGGCGATCTTGGCCGCGGCGGCC
>DASYCE010000019.1 GCA_036500345.1 Gemmatimonadales bacterium
CGCAGCCGAGGGCATAGACATCAGTGCGCGCGTCGAGTTCGCGCTCGCCCATCGCCTGTTCGGGACTCATGTACTGTGGCGTGCCGAGCGACATCCCGGTCTCGGTCATCCGGGCACCACCGGTCTTCGACGCGGCGAGCGCGATCCCGAAATCCGCCACGAGCGCGTGTCCGCCGTGCAGCAGGATGTTCTCCGGCTTGATGTCGCGGTGGATCACGCCGTGATGGTGGGCGTACTCCAGCGCATCGGCGACTTCACGCGCAATGCGTAGCGCGTCGTCGACCGGCAACTGCTTCTCTCGCGTCAACCGATCACGCAGCGACTCGCCGTCGACGAACGGCATCACATAGAAGACCGTGCCGTCGACGGTGCCCGAATCAAACAGCGACAGGATGTGCGGATGCTGCAGGTTCGCCGTTGTCTTGATCTCGGCCAGGAATCGCTCCGCCCCGATGACGGCCGCGAGTTCCGGGCGGAGCACCTTGATCGCGACCTTGCGATCGTGCTTCACGTCGTGCGCGAGGTAGACTGTGGCCATCCCACCCTGACCGAGCTCGCCCTCGATCGTATATCGGTCGGCCAGCGCCGCCCGCAGCGACTTATCGCTCATCGATTCGCCTTGTCCACTGCGTTCTTCATGGTAGCGACAAAGTTGGGGATGAATCGGAGGAATCGGGCATCGTTGACGTCGGTGCTCTGCACGTAAATGATGCCGCCATCCCAGGAGACGCGGTTTGACCAGCCCGGCGTGTCGAGGAAGCGGGGGTCGCTTCCCCAGCGCTCGGGTGAGCTGACCGTGCCATCCGCGCCGAGGCGCACCAGGTTCCATGTGGCGCCTGATCTGAAGAGCAGCTCGTTCGCCGACAGCCAGAGCGGTTCCACGCCACCCAGCGCGACGAGTTGCTGTCGCGGGCCGGGAGGATACGACGTCAGGTTCAGCTGTCCGGTGGGCTGCGATTGCCAGACCAGACGCTGTCCGTCCGGCGAGATCTGGACGAACACGGCACCGGGGATGAGCGAGTCGAACGCGGCTGGATGGCGGGTCAGGTCGATCCGGATGGCGGGGTACGGTTCGGTCGCGCCGCGCGCAAGGAGGTTCGAGTCGTCGTGGTAGTCGGTCGGTTCCGGCACCTGGTTCAGGCTTGCCGCACTCATCACCGTATCCGGTGGGTTGGCGGCATCGGGCGAGCCGCGGAGAATCGCAGCGCGAGTGCCGTTCCAGGTCCGCACGACAATATTGTCGCCCTTCGGGTCCCAGAACGGGCCGCCGATGTATTCGGCCCGGAGCCATGTCTGATGCTGCCCGGTTCGCAGGTCGTAGATACGAAGTTCATGACCCTGCGGCGTGATCACCACCGCTGCCAGCCGATGGCCATCGCGGGTGAGGTCGAATCGCTGAAAGTGCGCCTGTTCGATCGGCAAGACCTTGGGATCCTGGCCCGGTCGGAGCGCTACCATCCGCACGTCGGATACCGGCTTGCCGGGGACGAACGCCAGCAGTCCCTGCGGTGTCAGGTCCAACTGGCCGGAGCCCGCGGCGTCGGCCTTCACACCGCTCAGCAGCGAGACTGAACGCCCGATGAGGTCGGTGCGTGGGTCGTACGGCGCCGCCCGCACATCGCCGTCGACGCCGACATAGATGAGGTAGCGATCGTCCACGATTCGAAACGACTGACCGGTCACCACCGACGATCCGGGCGAGCCATCGGTATTCCTGGCGCGCAGAGAATGCGTCGTTCCCGTCGAGATCTCCTCGAACACTCCTTCGCCCTGGGAGCAAAGCAACCGTTTCTGCGACGCGATCCAGCGCCCGAAGTAGCAACGCGCCTTGAGCTTGACTGTCATCGATTTTTCGTCGCTGGCGCCCACCTCCGAATCGAGCCAGTGCAGCGTCACGCCGTCATTGGAGATCGCCAGGATCCGTGTAGGTGACACCCAGTCCAGCGTCGTCGGCGGCGCATCAGCCTGCAGCAACAGCTTCACGTCGCCGCCCTCGACCGGCATGACCAGGACGCGATTGGCGCTGACAAATGCCAGTCGCGTTCCGTCCGGCGAAATGCGCGGCGTCGTCCCGCCGGCGGTCCCGGCGATCGGGTGGGCGCTGGCGTCGATCAGCGAGCGGTACCAGAGTGTCGTGGAATCGCCGTGACGCACGGGGTAGACCGCGAAATCACCGTTACCGGCGACGGTGAGGTTCACGATTCCCGTACCGTATCCCGTCGAATTCAGATCTGGTGCGGAACTCATCGGCGCGCTGTCGGGGAGCGCGGCGTCGAACATCCTCGATGGGGCAGCGGGGGTTCGCCGCAGCGCCCATCCGGTGGTTCCTAGCAGTATCAGGCAGGCGGCGCCGAGTAGTGCGCTCAGGCGCGACGCTGTCGGCCGCTGGATCCGTGTCGGAGCACCGCGGAGCGGATGGGAAGCGTCGGATCGAAGTGCATCGGCATAATCGGACGCCGTCGCCCAGCGGTCGGCCGGGAGCTTCGCGAGTGCGCGCAGGACTGCGTGTTCCACGCCGCGGGGGACGGTGTCTCGCACCGTGGCGATCGGCGATGGACGATCGGTCAATACCTTGGCGACGATCGCCTGCACCGTGGGACCGCTGAACGGCGGCGCACCAGTGAGCATCTCATACGTCACGCAGCCGAGGGCATATACATCGGTGCGCGCATCGAGCTCACGCTCACCCATCGCCTGCTCCGGCGACATGTACTGCGGCGTGCCGAGCGACATCCCCGTCTCGGTCATCCGGGTGGCGCCGGTCTTCGACGCAGCGAGCGCGATGCCGAAGTCGGCCACCAACGCGTGACCACCGTGCAGCAGGATGTTCTCCGGTTTGATGTCGCGGTGGATCACGCCGTGTTGATGGGCATACTGCAGCGCCTCGGCAGTTTCAGTCGCGATCCGCACGGCATCGTCGATGGGCAGCTGCTTCTCGCGCGACAAACGATCACGCAGCGACTCGCCGTCGACGAACGGCATCACATAGAAGACGGTGCCGTTCACGGTGCCGGAGTCGAACAGCGACAGGATGTGCGGATGCTGCAGGTTCGCCGTCGTCTTGATCTCGGCCAGGAACCGCTCCGCACCGATCACCGCCGCGAGTTCGGGACGGAGCACCTTGATCGCGACCTTGCGGTCGTGCTTGATGTCGTGCGCGAGATAGACCGTCGCCATCCCGCCGGCGCCGAGTTCCCGCTCGACGGTGTAGCGGTCGGAGAGCGCTTCTCCCAGTGTAGTGAAGGGGTTCATTGCGCTCCGTCCACCACGAACAGCGACGACGAGTAACGCGTCTGCGTGTAGGTATGCACCAGCGGATTGTCGTTCAATCGCGGTTCGTAGCTCTGGCGCAGTTCCGATCCGGCGGGCGGCGTGATGTCGATCAGCCGGGAGCGCTTGCCGCTCTCGGGCGCGACGCGGTCAACTCGGAGCACCAGTGGATCGTAGCGAAAGACCCAGAGTTCCCGATTGTCGGGGCTCCAGCGAATCAGATGATCGCCGGGCGTCAGGCCGAGAATCGGTTGGCCCGGTCCGCCGCTGACGTCGAAGATCCTGAACGAATCGCCCACCTGTGCCGCGACGCGTTTGCCGTCGGACGACAGGATTCCCTGCGTCGTACCATTCGGGGTGACGGCGACTGCAACTCCGCCGGCGAGCGGCGCGGTGAAGCATTGCGGCTGCTGGCGGGGAAGGTTGCCGCAGAAGAAATACCGGCTGCCATCCGCGAAGATGTCGCCCGCCTGGTAAGTGATCGACTCGAACGGCCCCGGGTTGAGTGGTCGGGGAGTACCCGCGCCCGTCGGATAGAGGAGAAGGCGCGGCGGGCTCGTGGTGATCAGGCCAAGGATCCAGGCACCGTCGTGCGAGAACGCCAGCGGCGCACCCTGTCCCAGCCGAACCGGTGGTGAGCCATCCAGCTTCCGCAGCATCACTGCATAGTTCTCGCCGCCGGTGATCCCCTCGTCAGCGAACGCCAGCACCTTGCCATCGGCGCTGAGCACCGGTTCGTCGGAGAGATCGAGCCAGCTCACGTCCTTGTCGCTCGTATCGCTCGACCCGCGCGCGAAGACGACGTAACGGTCGCCGTCCTGCGTGATCAACCATTGGCCCGATCGAGCGACATCGTGTACCGTGATCCCGCCGGCGCTCGACAGGACGTGGCGCTCACGACTCTGATGATTCAATGCGTATACCGTCAGCGACGAATAGGAACCGGCGACGGCAAAGGTCGCGGAGTAGTACACCTCGCTGCCATCGGGTTGCCAGGCCATCCCTTCAACCGCCCAGTGGACCGGCGATTGCGCCAGGCGCTTTCCCTGGCGGTCGATGATCGTCACCGTGCCGCGATCGTCGTACGCGACCGGATGCTCGACGATGGCGATTTCGCGCCCCGACGGTGAGACGCGCGGATCCGACAGATAGCCGGTGGACTTGGCGATCACGGTTCCGATCGGATACTCCAGCTGATCGACTCCACCGACTCGACGAATCACCGCCATCGCAGTGCCGTCGGGCGACCAGTCGGCTTCCCGAACCTCGGCGAGCAATTCTCGCGGCGCGCCGCCGCTCATCGGCATCGTCGCGAGGGTTCCGGTGAAGAGCCGATGGCCGAGAAATTTCGCGTGGGTGAGCACCGCAAGCTCGCCGGTGGTTGAGATCGCCAGCAGGTGCGTCGAGTCCGGGCCGATCGGCTCGGCGTGGGCGTAGTCGGGGCGGATGACATATAGATGTGGTGTCGTCCCGGCCGCGCCGCCACGCGTCGCGCTGAAGACCAGCGTCTTGCCATCGGCGCCATAACGAGCCACCAGGATTGCCTCGTCCTGGAAGGTCTTCTGCGTGAAGGTCACGCCTCCGGTGCGGACCCCTGCACGCCGCGCAACGACGAGTGCCGTCGCGAGGAGGACGATCGCGGCCAGCGCGCTCCATGACCACGGGGACGTGATCCACGCATTCGCGCCGGTCATTGCGCTCTCGCGCCGTGTCTGCGAAGCGCGCGCGGTGGTGAATGCCGGATCGTTCAATGCCCGCGCGAACTCGCTCGCCGTTTCGAAGCGGTCTGCCGGAAGTTTCTCGAGCGACTTGCTGACCGCTGCTGCCACGTTGGGCGGGACATTCTTCCGGAGTTTCGTCACCGGTGCGGCATCTTCGGTCACGATCTTCATGACGATCTGCCGCGCCGAGGCGCCGGTGTGCGGTGGATTCCCCGTCAACATTTCGTAGAGCACGCTGCCAAGCGAATAGATGTCGCTTCTTCCGGTGATCTCCTTCTCGGCGGTCGCCTGCTCGGGGCTCATGTAATGGGGCGTTCCGAGGGAGAGACCGGTCTCGGTCATCCGGCCGCCTGCGGCGGCGCTCACGGCGAGGGCAATTCCGAAGTCGGCAACCATCGGACGGCCGTCGTGCAGAAGGATGTTCTCCGGCTTGACGTCGCGATGGATCACGCCGTGACGATGGGCGTAGTCGAGGGCGTCCGCCACTTCGGTGGTGATCTTCACTGACTCGTTGATGCCGAGCTGCGTTTCGCGATCGAGCTTGCTCCGCAGCGTCTCGCCTTCGATGTACGGCATGACATAGTAGAGGAAGGTCCCGGCGACCCCCGAATCGAACAGCGGGAGGATGTGGGGGTGCTGCAGTGCGGCGGTGGTCCTGATCTCCTGCACGAAACGGTCGGCGCCGAGGACCGCGGCGAGCTCGGGCTTCAGGACCTTGATCGCCACCTTGCGGTCGTGCTTGATGTCGTGCGCGAGATAGACCGTGGCCATTCCGCCCTGACCGAGCTCCCGCTCGATCGTATACCGGTCGGACAGGCTTGCCCTGAGCGCAGTCGAGGGGCCCGCCGGGTGCGGTGGTGTCATATCCGCCTGATGGAGTGGATGAGGAGCTGGAGACCCTAAATACTAGCGGTGAAATGACTTCGCGCCATTGGCGTGGCTACCTCGGCCGGGTCAGCAGCTACCCTTTCCGATCGCGGCGTTCTCCTGCGCGTTCACCGCCTGCCACCGCCCGGCGCGCTTGATGAACACGTCGGTGAAGACGGTCCGGGTTACTGCCCTGGCCGGGTCGGTGGCGCAGACCTCGCCGTTGACCACGGCGGCGTCGCCGTAGATGCGTACCACCATGTCGTGCAGCATATGTGTGGTACCCGCCGCCGGTGGATGGCGTACTGCCCAGGAGATCTGTGCCGCCTTGTCGAGGGTGACCCCTTGCGGGACCAGGTGGCGGAAATCGCTGGCCAGGATCCGGTCGAGCGTCGTCGAGTCGTGCGCCGCGAGCCAGCGCTGCTCCAGATCGAGCAGCGCGGTGCGATCGATTGAGGACTCCTGCGGAATTGATTGGGCGCGGGCCGGGGCGGAGGTGGTGGTTGCCAGCGCTAGCGTCACTGTGGCGGCAATCGCTCGACATCCAGCTCCGAATCGCAGCCTACAGGCGATCACATGGTCCGCCAGCGCGACCTCCTCCTATCTCAACCCTTTGCGCGGCAGACGACTGTCTGATAAATGCCGGCAGCGTCCTGAAAATCCTGTGGATGCCATTTGAAGAGATGCTGGCCAACGCGAAGCTTGACCTCTTTGCCGGCAAACATTTTGACAAGGAGGTCTGACGGGACCTCATAGGTCGACACCTCGGTCATCGTGTGACCCTTGAAGAGGCTGGTGTTCTGTTGACGCCCTTGAGCCAGCGCCGGCAGGCTGGACCTCACCGAATCATCGATCAGAATTGCCAGTGCTTCGGATTCCTGCAGCCGCGATTGGGCAGTGAGGTCCTTGGTGGTCACATTCAGGTCGCCCGACTGTACTTCCCATCGGTTTTCCAGGAACCATTGCGGTGACTTGGCAAGATCCTTCCCCTGAAAGCGGATTCCAAGCGTCAGCGTCCGATGCGTGTTGGCAACCATCGACGATGTGGTTTCCGAATTCGCAACGACTCGCACCGAGTCCGACATCTCGTCGTACTTGCCCTTGAATTCGCGCTGTTGGGTTTGCAGAGGACCGAGAGCGGGATCGGAGCAGGTCACGGTGGAATACTTGATCGTTTGCCCTGCTGCCGGAACGACAGATACCAACAGCAACGCCGCAGCGAGCTTCATATCGACTCCGTGGCTGGAAGGGTTGCCCGGAGGATAGCGTTGCAATGTGGATGGAGCAACTCTATTCGCGCCGCCCCGCCGGCCGCCCCGCCAGTCCCCTCACGGATCCGCTGCCGCCCAGGTGGAGCACCCAACCCATTGAGAGATTCCTGTCACGCGTCGCGCAAGGCGATCAACGGGTCCACTTTCGTCGCGCGCCGCGCCGGCAGGTAGCTGGCGAGAACGGCAATGCCAAACAGGAGCAGAGGTACGATCAGAAAGACGGCCGGATCATGGGCGCGCACCCCATAGAGCAGACTTGCCATTACCGGCGCGCACGCTGCAGCAATGACCAACCCGGCGATGACGCCCACGCCGGCAAGGGCAGCCCCCCGGTGCAGGAACATGTTGAGGATGTCCTCCCGCCGCGCGCCCAGCGCCATGCGGATCCCTATTTCGCGCGATCTCTGGCCGACCAGATAGCCCAGCAAGCCGTAGATACCGATCGAGGCGAGCAACGCCGCAAGTCCGGCAAATCCGCCTACCAGATCGGCGGAGAAACGACGTGACGCCACCGACCGATCAAGGATGTCATTCATCGAGGAAACACCAAAGACCGGCAAGCCGGGATCAATGCTCTGGATTTCACGCCGAATCCGCGGTTCCAGCACGGATGCGGGCAGGGACGTGCGCAGCGCCACGCTTACCTGCTTGTTGGGGTCCTGATAGACCGAGACGTAGATGTGGGGAACGCCATCGTTGTCGAGACCGTCATGCTTGATATCCTTGATGACACCAACGACGGTCGTCCATGGCTTGGCCGGGTCCGTTCCGAACCGCACTCGGCGGCC
Source organism: Gemmatimonadales bacterium (assembly GCA_036500345.1). Taxonomy (NCBI): domain Bacteria; kingdom Pseudomonadati; phylum Gemmatimonadota; class Gemmatimonadia; order Gemmatimonadales; species Gemmatimonadales bacterium. The sequence continues at coordinate 7,918 of DASYCE010000019.1, forward strand.
CAACGGATCGCGGCCCGGCCAGTACTTGTGAGCGGTGCTTTCGTCAATGATGGCCACCAGCGGTTTGCCGTCTTCATCGCCCTCGGTGAATGAGCGACCGTGCACGAGTGTCGCCTGGAACACGTCGAAATAGTCGGGGCTGATTCGAATTCTCTCGGCGCGCAGATCCTGAGCCGACTCGTCCGGTCGATCTTCAATCGCGAACCCTTCACTCGCCAGGCCACCGACCGCGCCCGGGATACTGGTGGTCGGTATCGTCGAGGTGATGGCGGCGAGTTCCACTCCCGGAATTGCCCTCATCCGCCGGAGCACTTCACGATCGAGCGTGACCTTGCCGGCGATATCGAAATACGGATCCGACTTCGGATCGTTGGGATTTCCCAGCCACGTGTTTGACGTGACAACGTGAGATGGATTGAATCCCGGATTCTCCTGCAACAGGTCCCGCAGCGTGCGCAGCAGCAAGCCGGCTCCCACCATCAGTATCACGGCAAATGCCAGCTCAGAGACGATGAGCACATCCCGCAATCGGCCGGTCCTCACGCCGTAGCCGGACCCGCGACCGCCTTCGCGAATCGCCGGGGAGAACGCCGTTCTTGCCGAGTGAAGCGCTGGAGCAAGTCCAAACACCAGGCCGGTCAGAATGGAAATCAGCAGCGCGAACGCCAGTACCACCCAGTCGATGCGTACCTCGTTGAGCCTGGGAACGTTCGATGGCACGAAGCGCACGATGAACCCCAGCGTAGCCACGGCGGTTGCGATTCCCGCGGCGCCGCCGATGAGCGACAGCAGCATCGACTCGGTCAGCAACTGGCGCACCAGGCGGCCGCGGCTCGCCCCCAGCGAGAGCCGCATCGCCATCTCATGTTGTCGCCCCGAAGCGCGCGCCAGGAGCAGGTTGGCAATGTTCAGCGAGACGATGAGCGCGATCAGGATGACCGAACCGAGTATCAGCAGCAGCATCGGCCGGACCTTGCCCACCAGCGTGTCCTGCAATGGTTGGATCTCGATGGTCCATTGCGCCTGCGGTTGGTAATCGGCGGGAAAGTCGCGGCGCAATTGCGCAGCCATGGCAGTGAGCCGCGTCTGAGCTTGCGCCACGGTCAGCCCCGGCTTGAGACGCCCGATGCCAGACCGCAAGACCCGGTTGGCGCGAAGTGGCGGGGGAAAGGGTTCACCGGTGAATCCGGCGGCGGCAAAGACTTCCCCGTCGCCGAACACCGTCGGACCAGGATGGCGAAATCCGCGTGGCAAGACCCCGATCACGGTGACGGGATCAGTGTCGACCCTGATAGTACGGCCGACAATGTTCGGATCGGCGCCATAGGCACGGCGCCACAGGCCGTCGCTGATCACGACCACGGGAGAAAAACCAGGCGTGAAATCGCGCGAATCAAACACTCGTCCGACTTGCGCGGTCACACCGAGCATCGAGAAGTAGCCGAAGCTGCCGTTGACGCCTTCGACACGCTCTGGCTGGCTGCCGCCGGTAACGTTCTCGCTACCAAAGAAGATGGGGGTCACGTCGTCAAACACACCCGATCGCGTCTGCAGGTCGTCCAGTTCGGGCTTGGAAAACCGGACGTCCCGCAGTCCCACGCCGGGCTCGTTGAAATAGATGCGTACCAGACGATCGGGATTGCGATAGGGCAGCGAACGCAACAACACCGCGTCCACGATGCTGAAAATGGCCGTGGTCGCTCCCACGCCCAGCGCCAGCGTCAGGACAGCCACGATCGTGAAGGTGGGCTTCCTGGCCAGCATGCGCAGACCGTAGCGAACATCCTGGGCAACTTCCGGTACCAAGCGTGTCATCTCGATCCCCCCTCGGG
>DASYCE010000020.1 GCA_036500345.1 Gemmatimonadales bacterium
CAAGGGGAACATGGATCTCGCCGCGCTGGAGCGGGTGCTGGGCGACAACCCGGGCCGAGTGCCACTGGTGATGATGACCGTGACGAACAACTCGGGGGGCGGCCAGCCGGTGTCGCTGGAGAATCTTCGCGGCGCGCGGGCGATCTGCCGGAAGCACGGCGTGCCGTTCTTTCTCGACGCCTGCCGCTTTGCGGAGAACTCGTGGTTCATCAAGCAGCGTGAGGACGAGTTCCGCGACCGGCGGCCGCTCGAGATCGCACAGATGATGTTCGCCGAGGTCGACGGCGCCACGATGAGCGCCAAGAAGGACGGGATGGCGAATATCGGCGGCTTCCTCGCGATGAACGACGATGATCTCGCCCGGCGCTGCCGCGACAACCTGATCCTCACCGAGGGATTCGTGACGTACGGCGGACTCGCCGGGTATGACCTCGAAGCGATCGCCATCGGCCTCGAAGAGGCGCTCGACGAGGACTACCTCCGCTACCGGATCCGGTCGGTCGCGTATCTCGCCGACCGGCTGCAGAGCGCCGGTGTTCCGCTGGTCCTCCCGCCGGGCGGGCACGCGCTCTACATCGACGCGAAGGCGATGCTGCCGCAGATTCCGCCGATGCAGTACCCGGCGTGGGCACTGTCGTGCGCACTGTACCTGGTCGGCGGTGTGCGGTCGGTCGAAATCGGCACGATGATGTTCGGTCTCGCACCTGACGGCCGCGAACATGCCGCGCCGATGGAACTGGTCCGGCTCGCCTTTCCGAGGCGCGTGTACACCCAGAGCCACGTCGATTACCTGGCGGAGGTGCTGCTGTATGTCTTCGAGCGCCGCGACCGGATCAGCGGGATGACGATCGTGGAGCAGCCGCCGGCGCTGCGGCATTTCACGGCGAAGCTGACACCGATGGGCGGCGAGGTGTTTCGGGACGGCCCCTAGCGAAAACCGCCTCGACCCGCCTGATTTGTCCCGGTCGCGCCGCCCGAATGTGTGCCAGGTGCCGGGCGCGACGTTCCCTCTATCGGCTCGAATGCTCGAAGAATTGCTCGAGGCCTGCCGGCGGAACGACTTGGAGCGGGTGCAGTCGCTCGTCACCGCCGACCCCACATTGCTGACCCGCCAAGCTCCCACCGGCGAGACTCCGTTGCTTGCGGCGCTCTATCACCGCAGCCCGGAGACGGTGACGTGGCTTTGCGGGAACGAATGGCCCCGGACGGTTTTTGAGGCTTCCGCGGTAGACGACGTTGCATCGCTGGATGCGCTCCTCGGCGCCGATCCGTCGCTGGTCGATACCTATTCGATCGACGGGTGGACACCACTACATCTGGCCGCCTTTTTCGGCTCCGCGCGGGCCGCCCAATTGTTGCTGTCTCACGGCGCCGACCCCAGGCGCATAGCCAGGAATGTCATGGCCAACACCCCGTTACATGCTGCGCTCGCCGCCAGGCGAATCACCATTGTCCCGTTGCTGCTCGACGCCGGAGCCGATCCCGCGCTCGAATGCGCCGGCTACACCCCGCTCGCCATCGCGGAAAGCGGCGGGTTCGACGCGGGCGCTGCACTGATCCGGCAGGCGCTGACCACTCGGGGGAATGCGTGAACCATCCGGGCGGCGGCAATGGCGGCAATGGCGGCAACGGCGGCAACGGGCACGGCGGGAACGGGAACGGCGGCCAGGGCGGCAGCGGAAACGGTGGCAACGGCGGGCGGCCACATCGCAGGCGCGGTGGACGCGGGCGCGGCAGGCGCCCGGGCGGGGGGAACGGACAGAACGTTCGCGGCAATGGCGGGGGCGGCGGCGGCAATGGCGGTGGCGGCGGCGGAGGGAACGGCGGCACCGCGGTGCAGACCCCGCGCGCTCCGGCCGACAGCGGCCAGCGAATCGACGTCGAGGGGGTCCTCGAGGTCTCCGATCGCGGCGGCGGTTTCCTCCGGATGCAGCGCGCGTCGTACCTCGCCAGCGGCAACGACGTCTATCTCCAGCCGGGAACGATCAGCCGGTATGGGCTCCGCGCCGGCGATGAGATCACCGGCGTCGCGCATCCCGCCCGAGGCGGGCGCGGTCCGCTGCTGGAAAGCGTCACGACGATCTTTGGCCGCGAACCGGCGGCGATCGAGAAGCGACCGGACTTCAACCGCCTCCCCGCAACGCATCCGACCCACACATTGCGCCTCACCAAGCCGGGCGGGATTCCCCGCGGCGGTGACGTCACCGCGGCGATCGTCGACCTCCTCGTCCCGCTCGGCAAGGGACAGCGATGCCTCCTCGTGGCGCCGGCAAAGGCCGGCAAGACCACGCTCCTCACCGCGATTGCGCGGGGGATCATCGAGAACCAGCCCGACGCGACCGTGTACATCCTCCTGGCCGACGAACGCCCGGAGGAAGTGACCGAGATGGAACTCGCCAACGCCGGCGAAGTGATCGCATCGAGCTTCGATCACGGTGCCGACCGCCACGTGGCGGTGGCGGAGATGACGCTCGAACGTGCCCGGCGGCGCGTGGAGCTCGGCGAAGATGTGGTGATCATCCTCGATTCGCTGACCCGGCTGGCGCGCGCCTACAACAACATCGACAAGGGATCGGGGCGCACGCTCTCGGGCGGCATCGGCGCCGAGGCGCTCGAGCGGCCCAAGCGATTCTTCGGAAGCGCGCGCGCGGTCGATCCACGTCACGGGGAAGGATCGCTCACGATCATCGCGACGGCGTTGAAGGACACCGGGTCGAAGGCCGACGAAGTGATCTTCGAGGAGTTCAAGGGAACCGGCAATTCCGAGATCGTGCTGAGCCGCGAACTCGCCGACCGGCGCATCTTCCCGGCAATCGACGTCGCCGCAAGCGGCACCCGTCGCGAAGAACTGCTGCTCGACCCGATGTCGCTCAAGCGGGCACACGAGCTCCGTGCCGCCACCGCCGGCCTTCCAACCACCAAGCAGATCGAAGTGGTTCGCGAGCTGTTGCAGCGCGGGCTGTAGTCCACCCATCACCGCACAGGAGCGACCATGATCCGACGCGTTGCCTGGACCGTTGCCATGATCGGCGTGATTGCCTGCAACAGCAACAGCAATGACACCGTCGCCGTGACGACGGGGACGTATGTCGCGACAAGTTTTTCTACGACGATCAATGGGCAGGCGGCGGTCAATCAGCTGACCAATGGATCATCGCTGTCAATCACGATCAATTCGGACGGTTCAACGACCGGGCAACTCGTGTTGGTGGGTGGGGCGGAAGGCGGCGGCACCCTGACCGCGAGCATGGCGGGGACCTGGACCCAGAGTGGCAGCACGCTGACGTTGACCCAGAGCGCCGACACCTTCGTCAGGGACCTGACCTTCACCATTACCGGAAACAAATTGATCGCCAGTGCAACGTTTACCGATAGCCAGTTGCAGGTCACGCTGACGCGATCGGGCTCCTGACTGTCGGCACGGGCACGAACGGCTGCGCGCGCGGCGGTGCTGATCCGTTGCGCCGCGGGCCATCGGTCCTACGACAGGAATTCGTGCAGCAATCCGTGGAAGTGATGCACGCCGTTCTCCCGCTTCGGTGAGTAGCGGCCGCGATCGTACGAACGCGAGCGGAGGTTCTGCTGCACCCGCTCGCAGATGCTGATGTCCTCGTCCTGAATCTCGTCACTGAACGCCATCAATTTCGACCACGCCGGATCGGCGGCAACGTCCGCCGGCGGATTGTGGGCGTACCACTCGAACACCACGTCGCACCGGTCAACGCTGCGCGGGATCACGACGTTGGTCTGCATCTGGCCGAGATAGATGTTGAGCATCAGGTTGGGGAAGACCCAGTAGTACTGTGCCTCGTCGTCCGGTGACGTCGCCTCGTAGCGACGGTTCCCGCCGCGCCCTGCGCGGATCGGCGCGTGCTGCAGCGAGTAATAGCGATGGAGCTCGACCTGGTATTCGTCATAGTCGAGTTCCTTGTGCAGCGTCGGATGCACGACCGGGATGTGGTATCCCTCGAGGTAGTTGTCGACGTAGACCTTCCAGTTGCAATTGATCGACCACGTCTTGCGTCCGACATACCGCATCGTCGTCACGTCGAATCGCCTGCTCCGCTCAGCGATATCCTCGAAACAACGCTCCAGTGGCGGCGCCTTGAGGTCGAGATTGGCGAAGACCAGCGGCCCCCATGTCGTGACCTGCACCGGGAGGAGGTGCATCGACTCCGCGGTGAAGTCGCAGGCGTCCTCCATCTCAGGCGCACGGAGCAACTCCCCGCTGAGACGGTAGGTCCAGCCGTGATACCGGCACTGCAGCGTCTGGCGTTTGCCGCACCCCTCGGCGACGGGACCGGCACGATGGAGGCAGATGTTGTGGAAGCCGCGCAGCGTGTCGCCATCGCGGACGACGACGATCGCCTCGTTGCCGATCTCGGCGGTGATGTACTCGCCGCTTTCGCCGAGTTGATCGGTGCGGCCCACGAGCTGCCAGGTGCGGCCAAAGACCTTCTCGTCCTCAAGCGCCGCGTAGACTGGATCGATGTAGAGGCGGGACGGGATGGTGGCGGCGCGCCGGATGTCGGGATCGAACGGAAAGACGATCGCCACCGGGTCAGGGATTCTGCGAGATCGAGTCGTAACGGTCGCGGCGCGCGGCGGCGGAATCGGTGACGCGAAGTGCGCCGCGCACGCCCGACGCGCCGGGAAGCTTCGAGGCGCCGATCACGCTGTCACGCTGGCGCTCGGTGAGCGGCGGCCCGACCTGTCTGGGTGATGTGTCCTTCTGGCTGCACGCCGCCGCGAGCATCACGGCGCTGCAGGCAAGCACCAAGCCGCGCATGCGTTGCTCCGTCGTCGGGGCCGATCGGTCAGAATTCGCGGCGCTTCATTTCCTTGAAGAGGTGCTTGCGGTCTTCATCCTCTTCGGCTTCCGGCCGCGCGGTGGCGCGCAGCGTCGGATCGACGAATCGCTGCTTCTTGGTCTTCTGCTGCGGCTGCCCCGCCACCTTGCGAACCAGCGCGTCGAACTGCTTGTCCTTCATCGAGAAACTCCCCCGGGGTGATGCGGTAACGTGATCGAATCTGCCGCGCGGAGCAAGGGGACGCACGGCATTGGCTGCGCTCAGCCGGTGCCGATCAACGGGGCAATCATCGGCGAGGTTCCGTTGACGATCGTCTGCGCCACGCCGCGCCCGCAGAGTGCGCCGAGGACGTTGCCGGTCCCGCAGTAGCCGCCAATCGCCCAGAGATTCGGGCGGACCTGCTCGACCACCGGAAGCATGTCGTACGTGTAGCCGACCAGTCCGACCCACCGGTGGGTGATCGGTGCCGTGACATGGAGCCGATCGCGGAGGATCTCCTCGAGGCCAAGCTGCACGACGTCGGTCACTGCGGCACGCGAGGTCCATTCCGCATCGCCGGCGCGGTCACGGAGCCCGCCGAGTGCCACGCGGCCATCGGGAAGCTGCTGCCAGTACTCGTATCCCCACCGGTAATAGACCGGCCGCGGGAAGGTGACGGCCGAGTCGGGAGCCGTGGCGAGCATCTGCAGCCGCGCGGTGCGGGTCCGATGGGAGAGTTCGGGAACCACTCGCTCGAGCTGCCCGTCGACCGCCACGATCACGTGCTTGCAATGCACGTCCCCGTACGATGTCGTCACCGACTCACCGCTCACCACCTCGGCCGCGCACCCCTCGAACAGACGCGCGCCGCGACCGATCGCCGACCGGGCGAGCGACCGGCACCGCTGCAGTGGGTTGAACGCACCGTCACCCGGCACGAGCACGCCGCGCCCCTCGGGGCCATCATACGCCTCGGCGGCGAATCCGTCGGCGCGCATCACGGTCACCTGCTCCGCACAATCGGCGAGTTCGCGGTCGTCCGCCGCGATCCGGAGCGAACCAGTGCGCCGGATTGCGTGCGGTGTCTCTTCCGCCATCCGTTCCAGTTGCAGCATCGTGCTGCGATAGATCTCGCGCGCGCGGGCTCGGCCGATCGCCTCGACAGCGTGGTGGTAGAAATTCGGCAGCCCGGCAAGAAGAAATCCGCCGTTGCGACCCGCGGCGCCCCCGCCGACGGCGCCGGCATCGAGCCCCACCACCGTCTTCCCCAAGGCGAGGAGCTCGTGAATCGCAGCGAGTCCTGAGCCTCCGAGGCCGATGACACAGACATCTGCTTCCACGCCGCCGATGAGCGGCAGGAGCGGTTCCCAGTTTCCATCGTCCCACACAGGCTTGTCGTTCATGAAATCCATCTGCCAGGAGTGATTCAAGCCTAGTGGCTGTGCACCGCCCCGGGGACCCCTCGTCCCCCGGTGGCAATCTGCGACGGCACGGTTCGCATTGCATCGGAGGTTTCATATGCAAGTTCGGTTGCGGATCATCGAGATCGTGGGCGCGCTGTTCCTCGGCACCGTTGCGACGGCGCAAGCGCAGACCTCACATCCCCACATCGGCGTGCATGCCCTGTACAACACCACGTTCCAGGACTGGGGCGTCGGGGCGCAGTTCTCCGCGCCGATGGCGAGTCACTTGGAGATCTATCCATCGTTCGACTACTACTTCGATCCGAGTACCGTGTGGGAAGCCAATGTCGACGTGAAGTATCGGGCGATCGGCCAGCGGTATGACTGGATCTATCTCGGCACCGGATTGAATATCCATCATCAGAACGTCGAGGACATTTCCGACACCCGCGCGGGGTGGAACCTCTTCGCCGGCGCGGAATCGATCAAGGGAAAGATTCATCCCTTCGCCGAGATGCGCGTGACGGTCGCCGACCAGACGCATTTCCAGATCCAGGCAGGATTGAACATCACGCTGGCTAAGAACTACTAGCCGGCGCACAGGCAGGCGACCTGGTCAGGGTGGCGTGAGCACCCGGATCAGGTCGTCGTGCTTGATCCGCGTGGCAAGGTCGAGCGCCGTCTCCCCGGCGGCGTTGCGAAGATTCCGTTGTGCCCCAGCATCGAGCAACGCCTTCGCGTAGTCGGTCTCCCCTTCCCGCACCGCCCACATCAACGCAGTCTCGTGTGCGGCGTCGAAACGATCGACGTGCGCGCCGGCGTGGATCAGCGTCCGCGCCACGGCGACGTAACCATCGCGTGCCGCCTCCATCAATGGAGTCTCGTGCAGGTGACCGGCGACCTCGGCATCAGGGTTGGCGCCTCCCTGCAGCAGGTCGGTCACTGCGTGCTCGTCACCAAGGCGCGCAGCCACAAGAAGCGGCGCGTATCCGGTCCGATTCGGCACGCCGGACGCGCGGCGGAGCGAACCCACCAGCGCGTCCCGACCGTCGATCACCGCGCCAAGGAGCGCGAGCGATGTGAGCTCGCCGTCGAGGACGTGGCGCCAATCACCCGGCGGGCGGTGTGCGCCAAGGGAATCGAACCACGCCGCCGCCGCGGGGCTCTCACCCGCGTCGCGCGCGGCGTGAATCACGAGAAGGAGGGCGATGTCGCGGTGCTCATCGATGACCGCATCGTCCATCGCCGAGGCGCCGGACGAATCGCGCAGATCGGGCCGGGCGTCGGCGTCGAGCAGGACCTGCATCGCCGCCATCCTGCCGTTCCGCGCCGCTTCGGTGAGCGGCCGGGTGCCGTCGGGGGCGAGCGTGTCGGGTGAGATGCCGGCCGAGAGCAGCCGATGGATCGCGGTCGCCGAGTCGTCGCGCACCGCGCGGACCAGCTCTTCGGCACGATTGGGCGGCGGCGGTGGGGCCGGATGCGAGCACCCCGCAATGAGCAGGACCAGCAACAGGAGGACTACCATCCGGTGACGACCGTGATCGAGTATGGCGGAAGGTCGACCGATTGCACCGACGATTCGGTGCGATGCGACGGCGGGAGGTCGAGCGTGGGGTGCCCGTCGGCTCCGTCTTCCAGGAATTGATATTGCGACCCGGAATACTGCCAGACGTCGACCGGCCCGCGCATGTCACGCGCCATCCCGCGCCCTCCCGCGAGTTGCAGCTCCACCGAACGAGCGTCTGCACCGTCGCGATTGACGAGCAGCACCGACCAGCGGTGATCAGGTCGTCGCAAGGCATAGACGCTCAGCAGCGTGTCGCTGACGGCGGCGCCGCCGCTTCCGAAATGCACGGGAAACGTCGCATGCGCTCCGCCAGCTGGATCGGCCCACGCATGGGTCAACAGCCACGCGCTGTAGTATCGCGGCATCCGGTCGCGGGCCTGCCCGTGTGCGTCGGCCAGGAGCATGATCAGGTTGCCCCAATGCTCGCAACTCGGCTCGTGCGAGATATCGCCCGGCTCATACCCGAAGTAGAACGCCTGCGCGCCGCCATGCGAAAAGAAATTGCCGATGAGGTCGGCATCGAAGAGCGCCGCCGGCATGGTGACTTCGGCGGTCGAGAGGTGCGCCGAGTAACCGTACTCGGTGATGATTCGAGGAATCGAATCGGCGAGACCGGTCTTCCGGAGTTGCGACAACGCATCAGCGAGCATGCCGGGTGCCGCGGCGAGGTTGTCCGCCGGATCGTCGCAGACGTCGTCGAACGGATACCACTCGAACGACAGGAACTGATAGTCCGCAACGCGATGATGTGCCTGGAGGTATTCGAGAAACCGACCGACCGGCGTCGGGTGTTTTGCCGGAGCCGCAGGTTCGGGCCAGATGTCGAGCGGATCGTCGATGAGAT